>NZ_JBSGAI010000032.1:0-32739 GCF_053600695.1 Amycolatopsis sp. NPDC005003
CAGCTGGCGCTGGCCGCGGCCGATCGGGGTCATCGCGTCGATGGCGGTGATGCCGCGCGTGAGTGGTAATTCGGGTTCTAACCCGAATTACCACTCACGACGGCTTACTCCAGGACCAGCAGGAGGTCACCGCCTTCGACCTGCTGCACGCTCGTGATCGCCAGCCGGCCCACCGTTCCGCCGGTGGACGCCGTGATCGAGGCCTCCATCTTCATCGCCTCGATGGTCGCGACCGTCGCTCCGGCTTCGACCGTGTCGCCCTCGGCGACCTGCAGCGTCACCACGCCCGCGAACGGCGCCGCGACCTGCTTCGGGTTGCCCTTCTCGGCCTTCTCCGTCGCCGGGATGTCCGAGGCGATCGAGCGGTCGCGGATCTGGATCGGCCGGAGCTGGCCGTTCAGCGTCGACATCACCGTGCGGACGCCGCGCTCGTCGGCCTCGCCGATCGCTTCCAGCTCGATGAGCAGCCGCACACCGGGTTCGAGGTCGACCGCGTACTCCTCCCCCGGCCGCAGCCCGTAGAAGAAGTCCTTGCTGGGGAGCACGGACGTGTCGCCGTAGGCCTCGCGGTGCGCCTCGAACTCCTTGGTCGGGCCGGGGAACAGCAGCCGGTTGAGCGTCCGCCGCGGGTGTTCCGCAAGGGCCGTGCGGTCCTCTTCGGACAGTTGGGCGACCGGCTTCGCGGCGGCCCGGCCTTCCAGGGCCTTGGTGCGGAACGGCTCCGGCCAGCCGCCCGGCGGGTCGCCGAGCTCGCCGCGCAGGAAGCCGATCACCGAGTCGGGGATGTCGAACCTGTTCGGCTCCGCCTCGAAGTCGGCCGGGGACACGCCCGCGCCGACCAGGTGCAGCGCGAGGTCGCCGACGACCTTCGACGACGGCGTCACCTTCACCAGGTGACCGAGGATCTTGTCCGCGGCGGCGTACATCGCCTCGATGTCCTCGAACCGGTCGCCCAGGCCCAGCGCGATGGCCTGCGTGCGCAGGTTCGACAGCTGGCCGCCGGGGATCTCGTGGTCGTAGACGCGCCCGGTCGGCGACGCGAGCCCGGCCTCGAAGGGCGCGTAGATCTTGCGCACGCTCTCCCAGTACGGCTCCAGGTCGCCGATCGCCCGCAGGTCCAGCCCGGTGGTGCGGGCCGAGTGGTCGGTGGCCGCCACGATCGAGGACAGCGACGGCTGCGACGTCGTGCCCGCCATCGACGAGACCGCGCCGTCGACGGCGTCCGCGCCCGCGTTGATCGCCGCGAGGTAGGTGGCCAGCTGGCCGCCCGCGGTGTCGTGGGTGTGGATGTGCACCGGCAGGTCGAACTCCTTGCGCAGCGCGGTGACCAGCTTGGTCGCCGCGGGCGCGCGCAGCAGCCCGGCCATGTCCTTGATCGCCAGGACGTGCGCCCCGGCGCCGACGATCTGCTCGGCCAGCTTGAGGTAGTAGTCGAGCGTGTAGAGCTTCTCGCCCGGGTCGGAGAGGTCCGAGGTGTAGCAGAGGGCGACCTCGGCGACCGCGGTCCCGGTCTCGCGCACGGCCTCGATGGCCGGGCGCATCTGCTCGACGTCGTTGAGCGCGTCGAAGATCCGGAAGATGTCGATGCCGGTCTTCGTCGCCTCCTGGACGAAGGCGGTGGTCACCTCGGTCGGGTACGGCGTGTACCCGACGGTGTTGCGGCCGCGCAGCAGCATCTGGAGGCAGATGTTCGGCACGGCTTCGCGCAGCGCGGCCAGCCGCTCCCACGGGTCCTCGGCGAGGAACCGCAGCGCGACGTCGTAGGTCGCGCCGCCCCAGCACTCCAGCGACAGCAGCTGCGGCAGGGTGTTCGCGACGACCGGCGCCACCGCGAGGAGATCCTTCGACCGGACGCGGGTGGCGAGCAGCGACTGGTGCGCGTCGCGGAAGGTCGTGTCGGTGACGCCGATGTGCGGCGACTCCCGCAGCCAGCGCGCGAACCCGGCCGGGCCCAGCTCGACGAGCTTCTGCTTCGAGCCCGGCGCCGGCTCGGCGTCCTTCGGGAGCTTCGGCAGCTTGACCGTGGCGTCCGGGGTCTTCGGGCGCTCGCCGTGCGGCTTGTTGACCGTCTGGTCGGCGAGGTAGGTCAGCAGCCGGGTGCCGCGGTCGGCGGACTGCCGTGCGGTGAGCAGCTGCGGGCGCTCCTCGATGAACGACGTCGTGACGCGGCCGGCGCGGAAGTCCGGGTCGTCGAGGACGGCCTGCAGGAACGGGATGTTCGTGGCGACGCCGCGGATCCGGAACTCGGCGACGGCCCGGCGCGCGCGGCCGACGGCGGTCTTGAAGTCGCGGCCGCGGCAGGTGAGCTTCACCAGCAGCGAGTCGAAGTGGGCGCTGATCTCGGTGCCGGAGAAGGCGGTGCCGCCGTCGAGCCGGATGCCGGAGCCGCCCGGCGAGCGGTAGGCGGAGATCATCCCGGTGTCCGGGCGGAAGCCGTTGGCCGGGTCTTCGGTGGTGATGCGGCACTGCAGGGCGGCGCCGCGCAGGTAGATCTTGTCCTGGCTCAGACCGAGGTCGGCAAGGGTCTCGCCGGAGGCGATCCGCAGCTGCGACTGCACCAGGTCGACGTCGGTGACCTCTTCGGTGACCGTGTGCTCGACCTGGATGCGCGGGTTCATCTCGATGAAGACGTGCTTGCCCTGCTTGTCGAGCAGGAACTCGACGGTGCCGGCGTTGCGGTAGCCGATCTGGCGGGCGAACTTGACGGCGTCCGCGCAGATGCGGTCCCGCAGCTCGGGGTCGAGGTTCGGCGCCGGCGCGAGTTCGACGACCTTCTGGTGGCGCCGCTGCACCGAGCAGTCGCGCTCGTAGAGGTGGATGACATTGCCTTGGCCGTCGGCGAGGATCTGCACCTCGATGTGCCGCGGCTCGACGACGGCCTTCTCGAGGAAGACGGTGGGGTCGCCGAAGGCGGACTCGGCCTCCCGCGCGGCGGCCTCGATGGACTCGCGCAGCAGGGCGGGGTCCTCGACCCGGCGCATGCCGCGCCCGCCACCACCGGCGACGGCCTTGACGAAGACGGGGAAGCCGAGCTCGTCGGCCGCGGCGACCAGGGCGTCGACGTCGTGCGAGGGTTCGGACGACCCGAGCACGGGCACGCCGGCCTCGCGCGCGGCCTTGACCGCTCGGGCCTTGTTCCCGGTGAGTTCGAGGATCTCGGCGCTCGGCCCGACGAAGGTGATGCCCGCTTCTTCGCACGCGCGCGCGAGATCGGGGTTCTCCGAGAGGAAGCCGTAGCCGGGGTAGACGGCATCGGCCCCGGCCTTCTTCGCCGCGGCGACGATCTCGTCGACCGAGAGGTAGGCGCGCACGGGGTGACCGGGTTCGCCGATCTCGTACGCCTCATCGGCCTTCAGCCGGTGCAGCGAGTTGCGGTCTTCGTGCGGAAACACGGCAACCGTGCCGGCACCCAGTTCGTAGCCGGCGCGGAACGCCCGGATCGCGATCTCCCCGCGGTTGGCCACCAGAACCTTGCGGAACATGCCCGGTCCTTCCCTCTTGGATCGGTAAGTCAACGCACGTTACCCGGTTTTTCCCGCTCTGCGGGAGTTGAGTCCCGGGTGATGGACATCATGCGGACCAGGGGGTTCGGTGGTCACCCTTGGTGGCAGTCCTCGACGACACCTCGGCGCGTGAACAGCCGGATGCGGTCCGGGCGGTGTTCCAACGTGACGGCCATCGTCTTGTCGAGGTCGACGACCTGCACGTGGAAGCCGTCCCGCTCGCAGCGTCCGGAGGCGTCCTCGGCCTTCCGGCCGACCAGCTCGGCCAGGTCGAACGAGGGTCGGCGGGGATCGAGCGGGAACCCGGGCATGGCGCACCTCCGGTGAGCCAGCTTTCCGGAGTCCGGGCTCACCCGCCAGACGGCGCGTAGAGCAACCGGTTGGCCGTCCCGTCCGGGACCCCCTTCAGCACATCCGGCGTCGCGACTTTCACCAGGGCGTCGTCGACCTGCGCCGGCGTGTCCTCGGGGTGCTGGGCCCGGTACAGCGCCGCCACCCCGGCCGCGAACGCCGCCGCCATCGACGTGCCCGATTCCGGGCCCGCGCCCGTTCCGCCCGCGATCGGGGACGGGATGTCCGTGCCCGGGGCGTAGAGGTCGACGTCCTGGCCCGAGTTCGACGTCTTGTCCGGGCGGTCCTGCGCGTCGGAAGCCGCGACGGTCAGCGCCTCCGGCACCCGGCCCGGTGAGTAGCCGCTCGCGTCGGCCGTCTCGCTGCCGGCCGGGACCGCGATCGGCATCACCGTCGCCAGCCGCTTCACCGCGGCGTCGAGCTGGTCGTTCGGCACGCCGCCGATGCCGAGGAGCGCGACCGCCGGCTGCTGGGCGTTCTGCGCCACCCAGTCGATCCCGGCGATGATCTGGTCGGTCGCGCCGCCGCCGTCTTTGTCGAGCACCCGCACCGGGACGATCTGCGCGCCCTTCGCCACGCCGTAGTCCTTGCCCGCGGCGATGCCGGCGAGGCGGGTGCCGTGGCCGTTGGTGTCCGTGGTGTCGGAGCCGCCGCTGAGGAAGTCCCGTCCCGGCGCGACCCGGCCCTGGAAGTCGGGGTGCATCGCGTCGACGCCGCTGTCGATCACGTAGATCGTGACGCCCGACCCGTCGCTCGCGTAGTGGTAGCTGTGGTCGAGGCCGGTCCGCTGGTCGATCCGGTCCAGCCCCCAGCTGGGCGGATCCGGCTGCACTCCACCGGCCGCCGCCGGTCCGGCGAGGACGACCGCCGCGGCCGTGAGAAGCATCTTCATGATCGTCGTGGTACCCCCGCGGTGCCCGGACGACAACTCAGGACTGTCGCCCGTTCGGCTGATTCCGCAGGCTGAGGACCGCGGTGTCGATCGCCAGCAGCACGAGCGCCGACACGGCGATCACCTGACCCGCGTAGGTGAGGGAAGAGTAATCCACCAGCACGGCGAACGTCGGCCCCAGAATCCCGGCGAGGCCGGCGATGCCCATCGTGAGCACCGCGCTGCCGACCGGACGCGGGTGCAGCACCACGGCGACGACGGGAACGGCGACCGCCAGCACCGCGCCGGACACGTAGTAGGCGGCGTTGCGGCCGGCGCTGTCGGCGTCGTAGGCGGACAGTTCCACGAGCTGGGCGATCCACCCGGCGCCGAGCAGCACGCCGAGCCCGATCGCCAGCCAGGCCGCCCACCCGCGCACCGGCCCGGCGCGGAACCCGACGGCGGGGTTGCGGCGCAGGGCCACCAGCGCGCAGGCCCCGGCGAGCACCCACGCGATGTGCGCGAGGAGGACGAAGGTGAACCCGGCGTTCAGCCCGGTGCCCGAAGACCTGGTGGCCCCGTTGCCGTCGAACCCGACCAGGGTGATCCCGGTGTCCGGCCCGGCGGCCGTGGCCGCGGCCAGGGTGATGCTCTCGCCGACGAACCGGGCCAGCCCGAACAGGGCGCCCAGCCCCACGCCGGCCAGCAGCGCGGGTCCGGTCCGCGCTCTCGTTCGCGGCACGAGGGTCAGCAGCCCGGCGAGGAGTGCGCAGGCGGCGACGAGCCCGACGTAGTACTCCATGCCGGGGCGGTATTCGGCGAGGGTGTAGCTGTCCCAGCGGTACTTCAGCGGCAGCCCGACCACGGCGAACACCGAGCCGGCGATGGCGGCCACCCCGGCGAACCCGCCGACGGGATCCGCGGCACCGGGCTGGGTGGTTCGCCCCGCGGGCACCGGCTGCGCTCCAGCGAGCTCCGGCTCAGGCGCCGAGCGCGGCTCGCGCTCCCGCTCCGCGGCGGGCACCGGCCCGGCCACTCCGGCCGGCTTCGCCTCGGCCGCACCAACCGGCCCCACCCCGGCAGCGAGCTCCGGCTCGGGCGCCGAGCCCGGCTCACGCTCCCGCTCCACGGCGGGCACTGGCCCGGCCACCCCGGCCGACTTCGCCTCGGCCGCACCAACCGGCCCCGCCCCCGCAGCAGGCACCGCCTCCGTGGCAGGCTCCGGTTCGGGCGCCGAGCCCGGCTCACGCTCCCGCTCCACGGCGGGCACCGGCCCGGCCACCCCGGCCGACTTCGCCTCGGCCGCACCAACCGGCCCCACCCCGGCAGCGAGCTCCGGCTCGGGCTGCCGCACCGCCGGCTCGGACGGCGAGCCCGGCTCGCGCTCCGCCGCCACGTCCGGCTCGGCCACCGCGACCGCCGCCGGGGCCGGCTCGACCTGCGCCGGCAGTGCCTCGATCTCCACCGCCACCACGACATCCCCGGTCGGCCCGCTCACCACCACCTTCCCGCGCCGCACCCCCGCTCCGCCCGCCGTCGCCGACAGTTCTGCCCCGCCGGGGACCTCCGTCACCCCGATCCACGGGTGCGAAGCCTCGAATCGCACCTCCCGCGCCACCGGCGGCCCCAGCACCCGCACCACCGCGGACGCCCGCGCCCCTGCTGCGGCCGACAAGCGCACCGCCGGGACGTCCACCCGCACCACCGCGGACGACAGCGCTTCCGAAGCCGCCGCCGCCACGTGCTCGATGTCCGTCGATGCCATCGCCCGGAGCGCCTCGAACGCCCCCATCGCCACCGGCAGGCTCGAGCTCGACAGCCGGCGCCGGAGCTCGGCGACCGCGCCGAGGCGGGTGAACGGGTTCTCCGCCCCGATCGCCGCCGCCAGGTCGGGCGGCACCGGGGACGGCTTGATGCGGCGCCGCCTGCTCTTCGCCAGGTACAGCTCGCCCTGCATCTCGATGTCGCGGCTCGGTGTCTGCTTCGGGTTGCGCTCGCGGACCCGGTCGAACAGGTACTCGTACAGCTCGCCCAGCGCGATCAAGCCGTCCTCGTCGCGGTCGGCTTCGCCCGTGCGCAAGCCCTCCACCAGCGCCGACGTGAACACCGACGGCTGGGCGGGCTCGCCGGCGGCCAGCGTCGCGCCCTCGAACGCGTACTCGATCGAGTTCGACGCCGTGATCACCGCCCGGCCGCGGCCGCCGCGGAAGCTGTCGAGCACGTTCGCGTCACCCGAAGCCCGGACCGCCACCCCCTGGCCGAACGCCCCTCCGTAACAACAGTCCAGCAGCAGGACGATGCTGCGCGAACGGCTCTGCCGGATGCACTGCTGCACGAAGTCCGCGGGCACCGCCGTCGACCGCAGGCGGTCCGGCCGCGTGTTGCGGGCGGCGAAGTACAGCCCGCCCGAATCGTCCTTCAAGCCGTGGCATGAAAAGTGCATCAGGAGGACGTCGTCGGGCCTGCCCTCCAGGCACAGGTCCTCGATCTCCGCCTGCACCACGTGCGCGGTCTCGTTCCGCACGACGCGGACCTCGAAGTCGCTGATCGCCCGGTCGCCGAGCACCCCGGCCAGGGCGTCGGCGTCCGCCGCGGGCGAGCCCAGCCGCTGCAGCCCCGCGTTGTCGTACTCGCCGTTGGCGACGATCAGCGCCCGCCTCCGCCCGGCCATACCGGTAGGAAACGCCCATCGCACGCACTGCGGCAATCAGCCGAACGGGCACACCTGTTCGGCGCCACCGGCGAAAATCGTTTCCTGCTTTTCGAGGCAGACGACGGCGTCCCAGGCGGCCGCGACGTCCACCGCGGGGGTCATGTGCGCGTGCCGGATGCCCGACGCCGCTGGGTGCGCGACCACGCACGGGGCCCGCGAAGCCAGCACCGCCTCGACACTCCCGGAATCCGGTTCGCCGAGGGCCTGCTCGAACATCCGGAACCCCAGCGGGAAAGCCGGGTTGGGCGCCAGCCCGGTGGTCGTCCCGGAGACGGCGGTCAAGGCGAGCGCGAAGTAGCGATCGCCCAGCTCGGCCGCCAGGTGCGTGCCCGCCGACGGCGCCGTCATGCCCGGCATCGGCGAGAACGGGACGCGCTGGAGGTGTCCGTTGTGGAGCATCAGCACGATCTTCTCGCCCGGGTGCAGCCGCCGCAGCAGCCGGACGGTGGCCGCCATGTAGGTGTCCCGCGACGAGCTCTGCGGCTCGGGCGCGCGGCCCGCCGTCAGCGCGTCCAGCTCCCGCAGGTACAGGTCGACGCGCAGCGCGCCCTCCGCGTGGTGCGCGGCGACGTCGCCGTAGCCGAGGGACTCCATGTGTCCCTTGAGGACGGCCAACGCCGTCGTCGCGGCATCCCGCGCTTCGCCACTCATCGCCGCGTACCGCCCCGGCGCGACCGCGCTGCTCACCGACGCGTACGGCTCGCACGCGGCGAGCGCAGCGTCCACGAGGGACACGTTGGCCGGATCCACGCGCAGCACCTCCGCGCGCAGCGCCCGCAGCGACGGCACCGGCGAACCCGCCGAACTCGGTACGTCGAGCCCGAAGAACCGGACGCCGCGGCCGCGCAGCCAGGTCAGCATCTCGTGCACCTCGGCCGAGTCGCCGAGGCCGAAGGTGAAGCCGTCCCGCGCGATGTCGGCGACTTCGCCCGGACCGCCCTGCAGCCACGCGTCGACCAGGTGCCCCTCCGGGAAGCCGCCTTCGAACCCGAGCACGGTGAACCCGCGTTCGGTGACGAGGTGGCGCAGGAGGCGGTCGCGCAGCGCGCCGAACTCGCGGATGTGATGGTTGTTCTCGCCGATGGCGACGACTTCGGCGTCGCCGATCAGCTCGGCGATCTCGGCAACGTCGACGGTTCCTGTCATACTGGGGACACTAACGCAACAGGAGTAGCAGTTGGCAACCGAGATTTCCGGGACCAAGCGGCCGGGCGGGCGCACCGAGCGGACCCGCCTGGCCGCCCTGAACGCCACCCTGGAGCTGCTCGGGGAACGCGGGTACGCGGAGCTGACCGTCGAGGCGGTCGCCGAACGCTCCGGCGTGCACAAGACGACGCTCTACCGCCGCTGGGAGTCGGCCGAGGGCCTGGTCGCGGCGGCCCTGCAGATGGGCACCGAGCAGGAGTGGGCCGCCCCGGACACCGGTTCCCTGGAGGGCGACCTGCGCGGGATCAACCTCGAGCTGGTGCGCTACTTCACCACGCCGGGCGAGCGCGAGCTCCCGACGGCGTCGATCTCGGCCGCGTTCCTCTCCGCGCGCGCCGCCGACGCGCTGCAGGAGTTCTACGTCGACCGCCACGCGCGCTCGGCCGCCGCCGTGCACCGCGCCGTCGAGCGCGGCGAGGTCCCGCCCGGCACCGACGCCGTCGAGGTGGTCCGGGTGGCCTGCGGGCCGATCTTCTACCGGCTGTTCGTCTCCCGGGAGGGCGTGACGCCGGCGGACGCCGACATCGCCGCGAAAGCCGCCGCGGCCGCCGCGAAGGCCGGCGTGTTCACGGCAGCCGGCGGCGGTACCGCATCTCCTCCAGCGTGACGCGCCCCTCGTCGATCGTCTCCGTCTGGCGGGCGTCGTCGTCCACCCAGCCCTGCCGCACGTAGAACGCCTTCGCGCGCTCGTTCGTCGCGAGCACCCACAGCACGGCGCTCTCGCCGGACATCTCCGCGACGACCCGGTCGTGCAGCGCCCGGCCGACGCCGCATCCCCAGAACTCCGGCAGCAAGTACAGCGCGTACAGCTGCGAAGGCCCGAAGGCGGCGAAGCCCGCGACGACGCCGTCCTCCTCGGCGACCAGCACCTGCCCGGAACCGTCGCCGATGCGCCGGGCCCACGCCGCCGCGCGCGAGGAAGCCGAGAGCCGCGCGAGGAAATCAGCCGGGATCAGGCCTTCGTAAGCCGCCTGCCACGACCGCACGTGGACCTCGCCGATCGCCTCGGCGTCGGCGGCCGTGGCCGGGCGGATCAGCTCTTCTCCAGGTACTCGGCGCGCTCGACGTCGACGACGTCCGCGACCATCTGCGCCAGGCCGCGGTACTTCGTCAGCTCCGGGTCCTGCGTGACGAGCTCCTGCGCCAACGCCCGGGAGGCGGCGATCACGTCCTCGTCCCGCAGCAGCGAAAGCAGCTTCAGCGTGGACCGCTTGCCCGACTGCGCGGCGCCGAGGATGTCGCCTTCGCGGCGCAGTTCGAGGTCCAGGCGCGACAGCTCGAAGCCGTCCGTCGTGGACTCGACCGCCGCCAGCCGCTCCCGGGTCGCCGTGCCGTCGAGGGTCTCGGTGACCAGCAGGCACAGCCCCGGCACGCTGCCCCGGCCGACGCGGCCGCGCAGCTGGTGCAGCTGGCTGACGCCGAACCGGTCGGCGTCCATGATCACCATCGCGGTCGCGTTCGGCACGTTCACGCCGACCTCGATCACCGTGGTCGCGACCAGGACGTCCAGCTGGGCCGCCGAGAACGCGCGCATCACGGCGTCCTTGTCGTCGGGCGGCATCCGGCCGTGCAGCACGCCGATCTTCAGGCCTTGCAGCGGGCCGTGCTCCAGCTCGGGGGCCACTTCGAGGACCGCGAGCGGCGGCCGCTTGTCGCTCTTGTCCGACGGCGGCTCGTCGCCGATCCGCGGGCACACGACATACGCCTGGTGCCCCTTGCCGACCTCCTCGCGCACCCGCTGCCAGATCCGCTCGAACCAGGCCGGCTTCTCGGCGACCGGCACGACGGTGGTGGCGATCGGCGACCGCCCGACCGGCATCTCGCGCAGCGCGGAGACCTCCAGGTCGCCGTACACGGTCATGGCGACCGTGCGCGGGATCGGTGTCGCGGTCATGACGAGCACGTGCGGGCTGGTGTCGCCGGCACCGCGGGTGCGCAGCGCGTCCCGCTGCTCGACGCCGAAGCGGTGCTGCTCGTCGACGACGGCGAGGCCGAGGTCGGCGAACTCGACGTGGTCCTGGATCAGCGCGTGCGTGCCGACGACGATGCCGGCCTCGCCGCTGACGATCTCCAGCAGCGCCTTCTTGCGCTCCTTCGCGCCCATCGACCCGGTGAGCAGCGTGACCTTCGTCGCGGTCTCCGCCGCGCCCAGCTCGCCCGCCTGGCCGAGGTCACCGAGCATTTCCCGCAGCGACCGCGCGTGCTGCGCGGCGAGCACCTCGGTCGGCGCCAGCATCGCGGCCTGCCGCCCGTTGTCGACGACCTGCAGCATCGCCCGCAGCGCGACGACGGTCTTGCCCGAGCCGACCTCACCCTGCAGCAGCCGGTTCATGGGGTGCTCGGAGGCCAGATCCGCGGCGATCTCGTCGCCGATGCCCCGCTGGCCCGCCGTCAGGTCGAAGGGCAGCCGCTTGTCGAAGGCGTCCAGCAGACCGCCGCTGACGTGCGGGTTCGCCTTCGCCGGCCGCGAGATGGCCGAGTGCCGCCGCTGCGCGAAGATCAGCTGGACGGCCATGGCTTCGTCCCACTTGAGCCGCTTCTTCGACGCTTCCAGGTGCGCCCAGTTCTCCGGGCGGTGGATGCCGCGCAACGCGTTGTCGAGGTCGGCCAGCTTGTGCAGGCGCCGCAGCTCGGCGGGCATCGGGTCCTCGTCGACCTCGAGGACGTCGAGGACCTGGCGCACGCACTTGGCGATCGACCAGGTCGGCATGCCCTGCGCCGCCGGGTACACCGGGATGATCGCGGCGAGGAAGTTGTCCATCGCCTCGGCTTCGTTCTCGGCGTCGAACAGCTCGTACTCCGGGTTGGTCAGCTGCAGCGTGTCGCGGAAGGCGGACACCTTGCCGGCGAACAGGCCGGTCTTGCCGGGGACGAGGTCCTTCTCCCGCCAGGCCTGGTTGAAGAACGCGCAGGTCAGCCGCCGTTTTCCGTCGGTGATGACCATGTCGAGGATGGTCCCGTTGCGTGCCTTCATCCGCCGCTTGCTCACCTTTTCGATGCGCGCCAGCACGGTGGCGTGCTCGCCCAGCTCGAGGCCGTGGATGTCGGTGAGCTCGCCGCGCTCGGCGTAGCGGCGCGGGTAGTGGCGCAGCAGGTCGCTGACCGTTTCGATGTCCAACGACGTGGCGAGCGCCTTCGCCGTTTTGGCGCCCAGCAGCAACGGCAGCTTGTCGCGCAGTCCGGCCATCCGCTATTCGACTCCCATCAGCAGCACGGCGTCCGCCTGGCCGCTGGCGTAGCTGGTCAGCTCCACCTCCGGGTGCTCCACCCGCAGCTGCTCCGCGAGCTCCTCGGCGACCCCCGGCGGGGCCGCCGCCCCGCTCAGCACCGTCACCAGCTCGCCACCGAGGGCCAGCATCCGGTTCAGCACCTTCATCGCGGCCGCGACCAGGTTCGTCTCGGACGCGGGCGCGGGCTCGATCAGCACCACCTCGTCGTCGACCAGGCCGACCACGTCACCGGACTGGGCCCGGCCCACCCAGGTTAGCGACTCCTCCTGCGCGATCCGCAGTTCGCCACGCCTGGTGGCGGCGGCCGCTTCGGCCATCGCGACGACGTCGTCGTTGGTGCGGCGGCCGGCGTCGTGCACGGCGAGGGCGGCCAGCACCTGCACCGGCGAGGCGCACGGGATGACCACGACGTCCCGGTCCGCGGCCATCGCGTGCCCGGCCGCGGTGTCGGCGGCGGCGGTGAGCGCGACGCTGCCCGGGAGCACGGTCACCTGCTGCCCGGCGGCCTCGTTGAGCAGGCCGATCATGTCCTCGACGCTCGGTGTCCCGCCCTCGGGCACGGCCAGCACCGGGATGCTTTCGGCGCGCAGCAGCTCGGCCAGCGCCCCGCCGTGGACGACGGCGACGACCGTGCGGTCGATCCCGCCGCCCGGCTCGATCGGCGTCGGCGTCAGCAGCGGCTCGACCCGGATCTTGCGCGGGCGGCCGAGCGCGAGGCCGGCCTCGATGGCGGCGCCGATGTCGGCGCAGTGGACGTGCACGGCGTGGCTGCCCGAGCCGTCGCCGGCCACCGTGACGCTGTCGCCGAGGCCGCTGAGCTCCTTGCGCAGGGTGGGCAGGCTCGCTTCCTCGACGCCGTCGAGGAGGTACATGACCTCCCAGCCGTAGGCCTCGTCGTGGGCGTGCGCGTGGACCTCGAGGGCGTGGTCCTGCTCGACGGGGGCGCCGGTGAGCACGCCGACCAGCGCGTCGAGCACGGCGACGAGACCGCGCGCGCCGGCGTCGACGACCCCGGCCCTGGCCAGCGCGGGCAGCTGCTCAGGCGTCTTCTCGAGGGCGTGCGCGGCTTCTTTCGCGGCTTTGGCCGCGACTTCGCCCAGGGGGCTCGTCTCCCCGCGGACGGCGAGGGCGACTGAGTGCAGCACGGTGAGGATGGTCCCGGCGACCGGGCGGCTGACGGCGCCGGTGGCGACCTCGTCGGCGTGGCCCAGTGCTCCGGCCAGCCACGGGCCGTCCAGGTCGCCTTCGGCGCGGTCGGCCAGGCCGCGGACGACCTGGGAGAGGATCACGCCGGAGTTGCCCTTCGCGGAGGCGACCGCGCCGCGCGCGAGGATCTTCAGCGCCTCGGCGGCGGATTCCGGGCTCGCTCCGGAGAGCTCCCGGGCCGCGCCGGTCATGGTGAAGAGCATGTTGGAGCCGGTGTCGGAATCGGCCACGGGGTAGACGTTGATCTCGTCGATGGCCGGCCGCAGGCTCGCCAGGCTGCGCACACAACCCGCAGCCCAGGCCGACACCGCCGCCGCGTCCAGCACCCGCACCCCGTAACCTCCTACCCGGTCCCCGGGCAGCGTATCGACCCGGTGCCGGGGGCCTCGATCGCAGTAGTTACTATGGTCGAGTTGCCCAGTGCATCTGGGCTCATTTCTATGACCCAGATCCAAAGGAGTTCGACGTGGCTGCCGTGTGCGACGTCTGTGGCAAGGGACCGGGCTTCGGCAAGGCGGTCTCGCACTCCCACCGCCGTACCAACCGCCGGTGGAACCCGAACATCCAGACCGTCCACGCCAAGGTGGGTGTGTCCCAGCGCAAGCGCCTGAACGTGTGCACCTCGTGCATCAAGGCGGGCAAGGTCGTTCGCGGCTGACGCTGAAGCGAAGTTTGGGATGGCGGGTGCTCCTCGGAGCACCCGCCATTTTCATGCTTACTTCAGGAAATCGGTCAGCAGGTCTTTGAGGGTCTCCGGGTACTGGAGGACTCCGTGGTCCTGCCCTTCGAGCGTTTCGTGACGGGCACCGGGCACCGCCGCGGCCGCCGCGCGGGCGCCTGACCGGAGTGCGTCGTCGCTCGCGCCGCCGCCGATCACCAGCGTGGGGATCCCGATGCGGGCCAGGGAGTCACGGGGCCGGGCGTCCGGGCCGCAGATCGTCAGGTCGTACGGCAGCGTGTGCGCCAACGCCGTGAACCAGCCCCACACCGGGGCCTGCTTCATCCCCTCGATCATCTCCGCCGGAGTGCCCGCGACCTGCAGGAACGTCGCCACCGCGGCGTCCCGGTCCCCCGCCGCCAGCTGGGCACGCACCTCGTCCACCACGTCGGCCCGGGGGTGCTCGTCAGTCGCGTAAGGCGGCTCGTACGCCACCACCTTCTCGATGCCGATGCCCGCCGCGGCCGCCTCCAGGGCCAGGATCGCGCCCGACGAGTGCCCGAACACCGACGCCGTGCCGCCCAGGTGCGCGATCAGCGCCGCGAGGTCCTCGATCTCCCGCTCCACCGCGTACTCGGCCGAGTCGCCGGAGTCACCGCGGCCGCGGCGGTCGTAGTTGACCACCGTGAAGTCGCCGGCCAGGACCTCCGCCAGGCCCACCGTGGTCGTCCGGTCGTTGAAGGCGCCGCCGACCAGGATCACCGGCGGGCCGTCGCCGCGCTGCTCGAAGAAGATGGTCGAGCCGTCGGCCGAGATGACGTTCATGGTTTCCTCCGGGAAAGGGTTCGTTCACCCCTTGGTCGGAGCCGTCACGCCGATCCGGACACCGATCCTCAGGGAAGTTTCCAATCGACCGGCGCCGCGCCCTGCTGCTCCAGGAGCTGGTTGGCCCGGCTGAACGGGCGTGATCCGAAGAAGCCGTTGTGCGCCGAGAGCGGGCTCGGGTGCGCGGATTCGATGCACGGGACGTCACCCAGCATCGGACGCAGGTTGCGGGCGTTGCGGCCCCACAGGATCGCCACCATCGGCTCCGGCCGGGCGGCGAGGGCCTTGATCGCCTGCTCGGTGACCGCTTCCCAGCCCTTGCCCTGGTGCGAGTTCGACTTGCCGGGCTGCACGGTCAGCGACCTGTTGAGCAGCAGCACGCCCTGCTCGGCCCACGGCGTCAGGTCGCCGTTGGACGGCAGCGGGTGGCCGAGGTCGTCGACGTACTCCTTGTAGATGTTGATCAGGCTCTTCGGGATCGGCCGGACGTCGGGCGCCACCGAAAAGCTCAGGCCGACCGCGTGCCCCGGCGTCGGGTACGGGTCCTGGCCGACGATCAGCACGCGGACGTCGTGGAACGGCTGCTTGAACGCGCGCAGCACGTGCTCGCCCGCCGGCAGGTAGGTGCGGCCCGCGGCGATCTCCGCGCGGAGGAACTCCCCCATCGCGGCGACCTGCGGCGCCACCGGTTCGAGGGCTTTCGCCCAGCCTGCCTCGACGATGTCCTGCAGCGGTCGTGCGGTCACGGCGCGCAAGCCTACCGGGCGTGGCCGGCGTCACCCGAGCGGGTCGAGCCGCCTCAGCTCGGCCCGGAACCGCCGCGCCCGCCGCACGTACGAATCGACGACCAACGCGATGTTGTCCGCGCTGAACGACTTGTTCTCCCGGGTCTTCGCGGGCACGCCCAGCGCGATCTCGCCGGTCTTGACGTACGCGCCGTAGGAGAGCACCGCGCCGGCACCGACCATGCCGCCGTCCTCGATCACCGAGCCGTTGAGCACCACCGAGCCGGACGCGATCAGGCAGCCGGTGCCGATCGTCGCGCCCTCGACGTGCACCGCGTGCCCGATCGCCGACGACGGCCCGAGGATCGTCGGGTGCCGCTCGGTGCAGTGCAGGACGCAGCCGTCCTGGACGTTCGACCGTTCGCCGATCTCGATGTAGCCGTGGTCGCCGCGCAGCACGGTTTGCGGCCACACCGACGCGTGCGCGCCGATCCGGACGTCGCCGATCACCGTCGCGTCCGGGTGGACGTAGGCGTCGGGGTGGATCGTCGGTTCGAGATCACCGAGCGCGTAGATGGCCATGCCGCCTCCGGGTGACTGCGGTTTCACTTCCCGTGCGATTGGATCACGCCATCGCCGCCACACCGAAAACCAGCCCGCTCCTGCTCGTCCTCGTCGTGCTGACGTGGCTGCTCAGCCTGCCCGTCGCCACGCCGGCGCTGGCGAACGGCCTGGCCGGCACCCCGCCGATGGGTTGGAACAGCTGGAACCAGGTCCGCTGCTACGACCTGACCGAGGACGTCGTGAAGCGGGCCGCCGACGCGCTCGCCGACACCGGCCTGCGTGACGCGGGTTACAAGTACGTCGTCGTCGACGACTGCTGGCAGGCACCCACCCGGGCCGCCGACGGCTCCCTGCAACCGGACCCGCAGCGGTTCCCGCACGGCATCGCCGACCTGGCCGACTACGTGCACTCCCGCGGCCTGCTGTTCGGCATCTACGCCGTGCCCGGCAGCCGGACCTGCGCCATGGCGAACGACGCCTACCCGGCGTCCGGCATCGGCTCGCTCGGGCACGAACGCCAGGACGCCGAGACGTTCGACCGCTGGGGCGTGGACTACCTCAAGTACGACTGGTGCAACGCCGACACCGTCGACGGCCTCGACCGGAAGGCCGCCTTCGAGAAGATGCGCGACGAACTCGCCGCGTTGCCCCGCCCGATCGTCTACGCGATCTCCGAGTACGGCGTCTCCAGCCCGTGGACGTGGGCGCGGCCGGTGGCGAACCTCTGGCGCACCACCTACGACCTGGTCCCGACCTGGGATTCCGTGCTGGCGACGATCGACCGGCAGGCCGGCGTCGCCGCCCACAGCGGCTCGCCCGGCGGCTGGAACGACCCGGACATGCTGCAGGTCGGCAACGGCACGCTGACCGCCGACGAGTCGCGCGCGCACTTCAGCGTCTGGGCCGTGCTCAACGCGCCGCTGTTCGCCGGCACCGACCCGGCGAAGCTCGGCGACGCCGACCTCGCGACGCTCGGCAACGCCGAGGCGATCGCCGTCGACCAGGACTTCGCGGGCAGCCAGGGGCGGCAGCTCGATGCCGGCCCCGGCTGGCAGGTATGGGGAAAACCGTTGTCCGGCGGCGGTTTCGCGGTGGTGCTGCTGAACACCGGCAGCACCACCGCGACCGTCTCCGCGTCGATCCCGGGCTCGTGGCAGGTCCGCGACCTCTGGGCCCACCGAGTAACGGGCACTGCCATCGGGTCCGTTTCCGCGTCCCTGCGGCCCCACGCGGCGGCCCTGCTGAAGCTCACGCCGAGGTGAGGTCCTTGCCGAAGCAGCGGCTTTCCGGCTCGTTCTTGTAGACGCCGAAGTGCGGGATCTCGGCGTAGCCCGACGACGTGTAGAGCGCGATCGCCTCCGGCTGCTTGGTCCCGGTCTCCAGGACCGCGCGCTTGCGGCCGCACAGCGCCGCCGTGCGCTCCAGCTCGGACAGGATCATCCGCGCGAACCCGCGGCCGCGGGCGGAATCGGCGACGTACATGCGCTTGAACTCGGCGTCGCCGTCCTGGAAGTCGGGCTCGGGGCCGTCGTGGGCGCGCCACGCGCCGCAGGCGACCGCCTCCTCGCCCTGGTAGCCGACGAGGAACACGCCCTGCGGCGGATCGAAGTCCGCGGGGCTCATCGGGGTGGCGTCCTCGCTGCCGTAGCGCTCGATGTACACCTGCTGCACCGCGGCCATGAGCTTGGCCGCGTCGGGGTGGTCGTAGGGGACCGGAACGATTCTCACGCTTCCGGAGCCTAGATCAGCGCCAGTGCGTCCATCCGCCTTCTCGGGAAAACGGTTTCCCGTCGACGGTGATCCCGGAGCCGGCCATGGTGACGACGCCGATGGTGTGCCAGCCGTCCGGCAGCTCGGTGAACGGCGGGAACGTGGCCGCCAGTGCGTGGTCCTCGCCGCCGGTGAGGACCCAGTCCAGCGGATCCGCGCCGAGGGCGGCGCCGACCTCGGTGAGCCGGGCGGGCACGTCGAGGTCGGCGGTGCGGACGTCGATGCCGACGCCGGAGGCCTCGCCGATGTGGCCCAGGTCGGCGAGCAGGCCGTCGGAGACGTCGATCATCGCGGTGGCCCCGGCCAGCGCGGCGCGCGGCCCGGCTTCGTAGGGCGGTTCCGGGCAGCGCTGGGCGTTGACCACGCCGACCGGCGACCGGAAGCCGCGGCCGAGCACGGCCAGGCCGGCCGCGGCCCAGCCGAGCCGCCCGTTCACCGCGACGACGTCGCCGGGCCGGGCGCCCGAGCGCGTCACCGGCTCGCGGTCGCCGAGGTCGCCCAGCGCCGTGACACTGATCACGAGCTGGTCGGCGCGGACCATGTCGCCGCCGGAGACGCCGACCCCGGCGCGTTCGGCTTCGGCCCACATGCCGTCGGTGAGCCCCTTCACGACGTCGCTGGGTGTCTCGGGCGGGCAGGCGAGCCCGACCAGGACGGTGGTCGGGGTGGCGCCCATGGCGGCGATGTCGGCGAGGTTGACCGCGACGGCCTTGCGCCCGACGTGCTCGGGCGTGGACCAGTCCAGGCGGAAGTGGACGCCCTGGACGAGCACGTCGGTGCTGGCGACCACGCGGCCGTCCGGGGCCGCGACGACGGCGGCGTCGTCCCCCGGGCCGAGCAGGGTGCCCGGGGGCTGGCGCCGTCCTTCGGTGACGGCTCGGATGAGCGCGAACTCGCCGGTCTCGGCGACCGTTCCGTCGTTCGGTGACACCGGTCACCTCTGCTTTCTCTACCGGGACAAAGATCGATCACCGATAGTCGGATGCCCTATGTTTTTCCGTGAGCTGGCGATACGTTGCTGATGACGTTCCTACCTTGACGAACAAGATCCCGACGAAAGGGCGCGCCGTGGTCCACGCATACATCCTCATCCAGACCGAGGTCGGCAAGGCGGCCGCGGTGGCTGCCGAGATCTCCAGCATCCCGGGAGTGACCAGCTCGGAGGATGTCACCGGACCGTACGACGTGATCGTCCGCGCCGCCGCCGACAACGTCGACCAGCTGGGGCAGCTCGTGGTGGCGAAGGTGCAGAACGTGGAGGGCATCACGCGGACGCTGACCTGCCCGGTCGTCCACCTCTGAGCAGTGGTGTAGTGGTCGGGTGCCTGATTCCGACACCGGCGCACCACCCCGGGTGGTGCTCGTCACGGCCGCCGCGCTCGCCGTGGCGCTGGCGGTCGCCGTCGCCGTGTTCGCCCTGACCCGGCCGTCCCCCGCGGACACTGCGGGGCCGCTGCCGTTGGTCGCCGTGCCGGCGCCTGCGGCGGGGTCGCCGGGCTGCACGACGCTGCTGGGCGCGGTGCCCTCCGAGCTGACCTCGAACGGGACGGCTTTGAAGGTGCGCGCACTGGCGTCCCCGGCACCGCCCGCCACGGTGGCCTGGGGTTCCCCCGATCCCGTGGTGTTGCGTTGCGGCCTCGACCGTCCCCCGGAGCTGACGCCGACGGCGCAGCTGCGGCTGGTGAACAAGGTGCAGTGGCTGCAGGTGCCGGGCGAGGGCGCGTCGACGTGGTACGTGGTGGACCGTGAGGTCTACGCGGCGCTGACGGTGCCGGACAGCGCCGGGACCGGGCCGCTGCAGGCCGTTTCGGACACCGTGGCGGCGAAGCTGGCTCCGCAGCCGCTGCGGTTCTCCTAGCGGAGGCCGGTTCCGCGGGCGATCGCGGTCTCGACGAGGGTGGTCAGCAGTGTGGTGTAGTCCATGCCGGTGACCTCCCACATCTTCGGGTAGGCGGACTTCGTCGTGAAGCCCGGCATGGTGTTGACCTCGTTGATGATCAGCTCGTGGTTCTCGGTGACGAAGAAGTCGACGCGGGCGAGGCCCTGGCAGTCCAGCGCCCGGAAGGCTTCGACGGCCATCGCGCGGAGCTTCTCGGTGAGGGCGTCGTCGAGCTTGGCCGGGATGTCGAGTTCGGCGTCGTCGCCGAGGTACTTGGTTTCGAAGTCGTACCAGGCGTTTTCGTCCTCGGACAGCACGCGGATCTCGGCGGGCAGCGACGCCTCGACGTGGCCGTCGGGGAACTCGAGGACCCCGCACTCGACCTCCCGCCCGACGACGGCGGCCTCCACGAGCACCTTCGGATCGGTCGCCCGGGCGAGTTCGATGGCGGCGTCCAGTTCGGCCCAGCCGGCGACCCGCGAGATGCCGACGGAGCTCCCGGCCCGGGAGGGCTTGACGAAGACGGGGAGCCCGAGCTTGCTCTTCTCCTGTTCGTCCAAACTGGACTGCCCCCGCTTCAAGCCGACGTACGTCCCGACCGGAAGCCCTTCGGCGGCAAGGAGTTTCTTGGCGGTCTCCTTGTCCATGGCGGCGGCGCTGGCGAGCACCCCGGGCCCGACGTACGGGATGCCGGCGAGTTCGAGGAGGCCCTGGATGGTGCCGTCTTCGCCGAAGGCCCCGTGCAGGACGGGGAAGACGACGTCGACCCGGGACAGCACCTCGCTTTCCCGCCCGGGTTCCACGGCGACGAGCCCTTGGCTGGACGGATCCCCGGCGAGCACGAGCCCCTTGCCGCCCTCGACGGACGGCAGTTCCCGGCCGCGGATGGCGAGCTGGGCGGAATCCCCGGTCCCGAGCACCCACCGGCCTTCCCGGGTGATCCCGACGGGGACGGCCTCGAACCGTTCGGGATCGAGGTGCCCCAGGACACTGCCGGCGGAAAGGCACGAGATGGTGTGCTCGCTGCTACGCCCACCGAACACGACGGCCACCCGGATCTTCTCGCTCATGGTGAGCCACCGTACCCGGTGACCTCGGGGAACAGCCGAGCCCGGTGCGCCGGGTGGGCCGGGGAGAGCGGTGAACGCAACGTGTGACGGGGTTGGCACGTCTTGTGTGTCGAGGGGGTTTTGTTGGGCCGGGTTCGCCGGGCCGGGTTCGCCAGGCCCATTCACCGGCCCGGATCCGCAAGACCAACTTCACCGGACCAAGCCCACCCAGCCCGTTCGCCGGATCGGACTCACCGGGCCGAGCCGCCAAGTCCCACACACCGGGTCAGATCCGCCGGACCAAGTCCCCAGAGCCGAATCCGCCCGGCCAAGCCCGCCCCACCACCTCCATCGCCCCGAGCCGGATCTCCCAGCCCCTTCACCGCCCCCGGATCGGCCAGACCGACCCCGCCAAACCCGGCCCACCACGCCAAGCCCCACCTCCGAGCCGGCCAACCAGCTGCGCCGCCAAGATCACCACCCCGGACAGCACCCGCCCTCCCAGGGGGAACCACCACCGAATTGACAATATCGCCACCAACCGACAGCAGCCTCGAAAAAAGCCCCCGCCCAGCGTGGTTGTCCACATCGCCGCCAACCTGTGCACAAACCGGAAAACGGTCAGCGCAACAACCCCACCAGCACCGGCAAAGCGGCCACCAAAGCCTCCCGCGAACACCCGGCGTACCCGATCGCCACCCCGTGCGCCGATGGTGGGCCGGCGAAGTGCCGCGCCAGTCCGTCCAACCGGATCCCGCGCCGCTCGGCCGCCGCGATCGCCGATGCCTCCACCGCCGCCGAGGAAAACGGGACCACGAGGTGCGCTCCCGCGTCGTCGCCTCGGACCGGGACCCCGGCCGAAGACAACGCTCCCGCCAGCAGGGTCCGTCGCTCGGCCATCTCGCGGCGCAGTTTCCGCAGGTGGCGGCCCAGGTCGCCGTTGCGGGCGAACTCGTACAGCACCCGCTGTCCGGCCGGCGACGGCCGGGTTCCCGTCAGGTCGCGGTACGCCAGCACCGCCGACGTGATCGCCTCCGGCGCCACCATCCAGCCCGCGCCCAAAGTCGGCGTGAGGATCTTCGACGTGGTCCCCAGGTGGGCCACCACGTCCGGCGCCAGCGAAGCCAGCATCGGCAGCGGCGCCACGTCGAACCGCAGCTCGCCGTCGTAGTCGTCCTCGATCACCAGCATCCCGGACGAACGCGCCCGCTCGACCAGTGACACCCGCCGAGGCGCGCTCAGCCTGCTGCCCATCGGGTACTGGTGGGCCGGCGAGCAGTACACCGCCCGGGCGTCCGGAGGTATCGCGTCCGGCCGCAGCCCCTCGTCGTCCACCGGCACGCCCACCACCCGCATGCCCGCGCGCCGGAACGCCTGCACCGCGCGCTGGTAGCCCGGCTCTTCGACGGCGACGACGTCGCCGCGCTCCAGCACCGCCGCGGCCAGCTCCACCACCGCCGCCGTCGTGCCGCCGGTCGCCAGTACCGAACCCGCCGCCAGGCCGCGGTGGCGCAGCAGGTGCTCCGACACCGCCGCGCGGTACTCCGGCAGCCCCGCGCGGTGGGCGCGCACCAGGGGCTCGGGGTCGGCCGCCGCCCGCCAGGCGCGCCGCCACGCCGCGCGGTCCAGGCCCGCCGCCCACGGAGCCCCCGGGCTGAGGTCGAGCAGCGAGGACACCGAGGCCTCGACCGCCGGGACAGCGGGCGCCGGGACCGAGGAAGCCGAGAAAGAAGGCGGGGTGGTCACGTAGGTGCCGGAGCCGTGCCGCCCGGTGATCCAGCCCTCGGCGTGCAATTGCTCGTACGCCGCCGACGTCACCGTGCGGCTGACGCCGAGCCGGCCGGCCAGCGCCCGCGTCGAAGGCAGCCGGTCGCCGCCGCGCAGGTGGCCGCTCGCCGCGGCTTCGCGCAGCGCGTCCGCCAGCTGGACGGCCAGCGGGGTCACCGCCGACCGATCGAGGCTCACCGGGAGCGCGGTGTCGGACACAGGACCTCCCCGGGGAAAGTGGACTTCCCAAGTATACGAGAAGTGGCCGTTTTCCGAGGCCACTGGTCGGGGAGACGCTGGTCGCATGTTGTCGACCACGCCCCGCACCACGCTCGGCCGCAAGAAGCACCGCGCCGTGACCGACCGCGCCGCGCTGCACGCCGTCCTCGACGAAGGGCTCATCTGCCACCTCGGGATCGTCCGCGACGGCGTGCCGCTGGTCCTCCCGACCGGCTACGGCCGCGACGGCGACACGCTCTACCTGCACGGTTCGACCGGCGCGGCCAGCCTCCGCACCGCCGCGCACGGCCTCGACGTCTGCGTGACGGTGACGCTCCTCGACGGCATCGTCTACTCGCGCTCGGTGAACAACCACTCGATGAACTACCGCAGCGCGGTCATCCTCGGCCAGGCGAAGCCCGTTCTCGACGCCGAAGCGAAGATGCACGGCCTCAAGGTGCTCACCGGCCACCTCGCCCCCGGCTCGTGGGAGCACGCGCGCGAGGTCAACGCCAAGGAGTTCGCCGCGGTGTCCGTGCTCGCGCTGGACCTCGCCGAGGCGTCGGTGAAGATGCGCGCCGAGGGCCCGGACGACGAGCCCGAAGACGTCGAAGCCGACGCCGCCTGGGCAGGCGTCCTGCCGGTCCGGACCGTCTACGGCGTGCCCGAGCCGTCCGAGGACCTCTCCCCGGGCTGGGCCACCCCGCCGCACGTCAGCGCGCGAGCGGCAGCCGCACGCTGAAAGTCGTCCGGCCCGGCACCGAAGACACCGACACCGTGCCGCCGTGCGCCGTGACCAGCGACTGGACCACCGACAGCCCGAGCCCGGTGCCGCCGTTGCCGCGGGTGCGGGAGTCGTCGACGCGGAAGAACCGGTCGAAGATCCGCTCCTGATCCCCCGCGGCGATGCCGGGCCCGGTGTCGGTGACCTCCACCACGGCGAAACCACCCGAAGCCGTCACCGAGACGTGCACCGACGTCCCGGGCGGGGTGTGCACGGCCGCGTTGGCCAGCAGGTTGTCCAGCACCTGCCGCAGGCGCACGGGATCGGCGTCCACGAACGCCGTCGCCGGCGACGAAGTCACCGGGTGGTCCGGCCGCCCGGCGGCGAACGCGTCCGCCGCGTCCCCGGCGAGCTCGGCCAGGTCGACGCGCTCGGGCCGCAGCGGCGTCTCGGCGGCCCGCGCGTCGAGCCGGGCCAGCAGCAGGAGGTCGTCGACGAGCACGGTCATCCGCGCGGTCTCCTCGCGGATCTTCGCCAGGTGGGCCTCGCGCTCGGCCGGTTCGTTCGCCGCCGCGTAGCGGAAGAGGTCGGCGTACCCGCGGATCGACGTCAGCGGCGTCCGCAGCTCGTGCGAGGCGTCCGCGACGAACCGGCGCAGCCGCTCGTTGGCCTCGGTCTTCGCGGAGAGGGACGTGTCGATGTGGGCCAGCATCACGTTGAACGCCGTCCGCAGCTCGTCGACTTCGGCGCCGCCGCCGGTGCCCGCCGCGCGCACCGGCAGGTCCGGGTTCGCGGTGAGGTCGTGGGAGGCGATGTCGTGCGCGGTGCCGGCCATGTCGGCCAGCGGGCGCAGGCCGCGGCGCAGCACCAGCCGTCCCACGACCACCAGCACGGCCAGCGCGAGCGCGAAGGCGCCGACCTCGACCCAGATCAGCTGCTGGACCGTGCCCTCGAGATCCTTCTGCGGCGCGGCGGACAGCAGCACCGAGTCCGTGTCGACCGGGCACGCCCGCACCCGGTACGGGCCGTCGTCGCGCAGGTAGATGTTCCGGGTGACGTCGCCGCCGACCGCCTCGGCGGCGATCTTCGCCAGCTGCTTGGCGTCGCCCGGCAGCCGGCCACCCGGCTCGGGGACGGCGACCCCGTCCTGCACCTTGTACAGCGCCGAGTACCACGAGTACACGGACTGCGGCGAGCCGTGCGTTTCGCGCAGCAGCGGCAGCTGCGTGTTCTGGCTCTTGGACAGCTGTTCGTCGAGCCGCCGGTCGAGGTAGCCGTGCATGATCCCGACCGTCGTGACGCCGACGGCCGCGAACACCACCAGCGCGAGCGCGCCGAGGCCGAGGGTGATCCGGGTGCCCAGCCGGGTGCGCTGCCAGGCCCCGTACCACCGGGCGAAAAAGCTCTTCACCGGTGCGCCTGCCGCACGACGTACCCGACGCCGCGGACGGTGTGGATCAGCGGCTCGCCGTCGACGGCGTCGACCTTGCGCCGCAGGTGCGAGATGACCAGTTCGACCACATTGGACCGGCCGCCGAAGTCGTACTCCCAGACGTGGTCGAGGATCTGCGCCTTGGTGAGCACCGACGGCGAGCGGCGCATGAGGTAGCGCAGCAGCTCGTACTCGGTCGGCGTCAGCTCGGCCAGGACGTCGCCGCGGCGGACCTCGCGGGTGTCCTCGTCCAGGGTCAGGTCGCCGACCCGCAGCACGGCCCCGCGCGCCTCGGGCTGGTGCGCGAGGCCGGCGCCGCGCCGCAGCACCGCCCGCAGCCGCGCCATCAGCTCCTCGACCGAAAACGGTTTCACGAGGTAGTCGTCACCCCCGCGGGTGAGCCCGGCGATCCGGTCGGCCGTCGCATCCTTGGCCGTGAGGAAGACCACGGGCACCGCGCTGCCGCCCGCCCGCAGGCGGTCGAGCACGGTGAAGCCGTCGAGGTCGGGCAGCATCAGGTCGAGCACGACGATGTCCGGGCCGAACTCCGCGGCCCGGCTCAGCGCGGCCTGCCCGGTGCCGGCCGTGACCGCCTGCCAGCCTTCGTACCGGGCGACGGTGGCGACGAGGTCGGCGATGTGCGGCTCGTCGTCGACGACGAGCAGGCGCACGGGGTCGGGAGTCTGCACCCCGGCATCTTCTCCCGCCGCCGCCCGCTGGGCGAGGCGGAGGCGGCGGCCGACAGGAATCCGACAGCCGGCACCCAGACTCGCCACAGGACGGGCGGCGAGGCTGGCCTTCGTGAACCGAACCGAAGGGGAATCCGTGTGACCACCATGACGCAGACCGCCGAGGCCGCGCGCCCGGCGATCCGCCCCCGGATCGCCGCGAAATCCGGCCTCTTCCTCTTCCTCGGCGCCAACGTGGCCGCCGTCACCGTCCTGTTCGTCCAGGCCGGGGTTTCGCAGAACGTGCTGATCACGATCGGCAGGCTCGCCGGGCTGTACGGCGCGCTGGCGATGGCGTTCCAGCTGCTGCTGGTGGCCCGGCTGCCCTGGCTGGACCGCCGGCTCGGGATGGACCGGCTGACCACGTGGCACCGCTGGACCGGCTTCACGATCCTCTGGACCCTGCTGGCCCACCTGGTGTTCATCACCATGGGCTACGCGGAGGTCTCGGACAAGGGCGTCGTCGACGAGCTGGTCGAGATGGCCGACACCCTCGAAGGGATCCTGCGGGCGCTGGTCGCCTTCGCCGTGATCCTCATCGTCGGCGCCGCTTCGGCGAAGTTCGCGCGCAAGCGGATGGCCTACGAGACCTGGCACTTCATCCACCTCTACACCTACGCCGCGATCCTGCTGGCCTTCACGCACCAGATCGCGCTGGGACAGTCGTTCGCCGGCTCGGAGCCGGCGAAGGCGTACTGGTGGACGCTCTGGCTCGGCGCCGGCGCGGCCGTGCTCGCCGGGCGCGTCGTGCTGCCGCTGTGGCGGAACCTGCGCCACCAGCTGCGCGTGACGGCCGTGGTTTCCGAGTCCCCGGACGTCGTTTCGGTGTACATGTCGGGCAAGCACCTGGACAAGCTGCCGGCCAAGGCGGGGCAGTTCTTCCTGTGGCGGTTCCTGACGAAGGACCGTTGGTGGCAGGCCAATCCCTTCTCGCTTTCGGCCGCACCGGACGGCCGTTCCCTGCGGCTGACCGCGAAGGCGCTCGGCGATTCCAGCGCGGGGCTGCGCAACCTGCGCGTCGGGACGCGCGTGTTCGCCGAAGGCCCGTACGGCGCCTTCACGACGATCCACCAGCGGCGGCCCAACGCGCTGCTCGTGGCGGGCGGGGTCGGGATCACGCCGATCCGCGCGCTGCTGGAGGACATCGAAGGCCACGTCGTCGTGCTGTACCGGGTGCGGTCCCAGACCGACGCGGTGCTGCTGCCGGAACTCAACGAACTCGCCAAGGCGCGTGGCGCCAGCGTGAGTGTCCTCACCGGACCGGACCAGGCGGTCGGGCCGCGCGGGGTGATGCTCGGGCCGGCGAACCTGCACATGATGGTGCCGGACGTGCACGAGCGGGACGTGTTCGTCTGCGGGCCGCCGGGGATGACCTCCGCGGTGCTGCGCAGCCTGCGCGAGCTGAAGGTGCCGAACGCCCAGGTCCACGCCGAACGTTTCAGCCTTGCGGCCTAGGGGGAAGCTCTCGTGAAGAAGACCATCTTCGTCGTCGCGCTGTCGATAGCCGGGTTCATCGCCGTCTGGCGGTTCGAGCCCGGGCCGGTGCAGAAGACCGCCACCGTCGCGCAGGCGCCGCCGCCGGCGGTGACCGCACCGGCCACTTCGGCGGCACCGTCCACATCGGCCACCTCGGCCGCGCCGCCGGCGTCGTCCGCGCCGTCCCCTTCGGAGGTTCCGTCCACTAGGGACACCGCGAACGAGACGGTGACCACGCAGGGCAGCGCCGAGTCGAGCCGGTACGGCACCGTGCAGGTGCAGGTGACGTTCACCGGCGCGCGGCTCGCCGTCATCACCCTGCTGCAGGCGCCGGACAGCGGCCGGTCGCTCACCGCGCTCCCGAAGCTGCAGGAAGAAGCGATCAAGGCACAAAGCGCCGACATCGACACGGTGACCGGCGCCACCGAGACCAGCGAGTCGTACAAGACGTCACTCCAGGCCGCGATCGACGCGAGAGGGAAGCAGCGATGACCACCCGCGTCGAACAGGTGATGGGCCTGCCGATCTCCCTGGACCTTCGTGACGAAGGCGACTTCGCCGAGGTCGTCGACGACGTCTTCGCGTGGTTCCGGGACGTCGACGCCCGGTTCAGCCCGTTCAAGGACGACAGCGAGGTCAGCCGGTACGACCGCGGCGAGCTGCCGGCCGCGGAGCTGAGCGACGACCTCCTGGAGGTGCTGGAGCTCTGCGCGTACTACGAGCAGCTCTCCGGCGGCGCGTTCCGCGCGCGGCTGCCCGGCCGCGGCCTGGACCCGTGCGCGGTCGTCAAGGGCTGGGCGGTGCAGCGCGCGGCCGACATGCTGAAGGCCGAGGGCGCGACGACGTTCTGCCTCAACGCCGGCGGCGACGTCGTCACCGCGGGCGAGCCTGAGCCGGGCCGTCCGTGGCGGGTCGGGGTGCGCCACCCCGAGCAGCCCCTGGCGGTGTGCGCGGTCCTGGAGTCGCGCAACGGCGCGATCGCGACGTCGGCGGCGTACGAGCGCGGTTCCCACATCCTCGACGGCCGTTCGGGCACCCCGGCAACAGGTCTGATGAGCGTCACCGTGGTGGCGGGCGACCTGGTGACGGCGGACGCGCTGGCCACGGCGGCGTTCGCGATGGGCGCGGAGGGCATCACCTGGGCGGCCGACCGGCCGGACTGCGAGATCCTCATCGTCGACGACAGCCGCCGCGTGCACCGGACGGCGGGGCTGGCGCTGGCGTCGTAAATCGGTTCGCCCTCCCGGAGTGGCTCGGCCAGACTCTGGCTTGTCCGCTCTGCCCGTTTCCCGAGGAGTGCCATGCCGTCGTCCGTGTTGAACATTTCCGTCGACTGCGCCGAGCCGTACACGCTGTGCCGGTTCTGGAGCCAGGTGACCGGCAAGCCGATCCCCGGCACGGACTCCCCCGGCGACGACGAGGTCGGCGTCGAGCTCAACGACGGCACGACGCTGCTGTTCCTGCGGGTTCCCGAGCCGAAGACGGTGAAGAACCGCCTCCACCTGTGCCTGCAGCCGGACATCCCGCGCGACGAGGAGGTCTCGCGGCTGCTGGGGCTCGGCGCGACGCTGGTGAACGACCTGCGCAACCCGGACGGCACGGGCTGGGCGGTGCTGGCCGACCCGGAGGGCAACGAGTTCTGCGTGCTGCGGAGCGCGGCCGAGCGCGCCGCGACGTCCTGACGGCTCCGTCGGCGGTCCGGCCCGGCTGAATAGGGTGGCGGGCATGGCACGCCCCCTGATCGCCGTCGCCACGCTGGGCGGCACCATCTCGATGGCCCCGGTCGACGGCGACGGCGGCGCCGTTCCGCGGTTCGGCGCGGCCGAGCTGCTCGGCGGGCTCGGCGACCTGCCGATGGACGTCCTGGCCGAATCCCTGGCCGGGATCGGCAGCGCGTCACTGGACTTCGCGACGCTGCTGCGCTGCCGCGAATGGGGCCTGCGCCAGGACGCCGACGGCTTCGTCGTCGTCCAGGGCACCGACACCCTGGAGGAAACGGCGTACTTCCTGGACCTGCACTGGCCGTCGGAGATCCCGGTGGTCGTCACCGGCGCCATGCGCCACGCCGGCCTGTTCAGCCCGGACGGTCCGGCGAACCTGCGCAACGCGCTCACCGTCGCGGCCGATCCGCGCGGCCGCGGCCGGGGCGCGCTGGTCACGCTCAACGACGACGTCCACGCCGCGCGCTGGGTGCGGAAGGCGCATTCGAGCCACCTCGAGGCGTTCTCCTCGGCGCCGGCCGGACCGCTGGGCATGGTCGTCGAGCACGCGGTGCACTGGTTCCACCCGTCGCCGCCGCGGCTGCCCGCCCTCGACGGCGACGACTTCGGCGGTCTCGTGCCGGTCGTGGAAGCCGGTCTGGACGACTCGGGCGCGGTGCTTTCGTCCGTGGCCACGCAGCCGGGAGTGCGCGGTGTCGTGGTCGCCGCTTCGGGTGTGGGGCACGTCTCGGCCGGCACCGCCGACGTGATCGCGCGGCTGGTGTCGTCGCTGCCGGTGGTCGTCGCCTCGCGGACCGGGGCAGGCCCGACGCTGCGCTCGACGTACGGCTTCCACGGCTCCGAGTCGAGCCTGATCGCGATGGGCGCGACCATGGCGGGCTGGCTGGACGCGCGGAAGTCGCGGATCCTGCTGCACGCACTGCTGGCGGCCGGCGCGGACCGGCCCCGGATCGAGCGGGAGTTCCGGGCCCGCGGCGACCTGGACTGAGTGGCTCAGCCCGGGATCGGGCCGTCGATCGGGTCCAGGTGGTACGGGCGCATCGCGCGGCCGGCGTCGCGGTAGACGTGGATGGAGACGGCCGGGACGGGGCCGTCGTTGCGGACCTCGTGCACGTACCCGGGCCCGAACACCCGGGACTGCCCGGTGGACAGGGCGTGCAGCTCGGTGACCGCGCGGCCGTCCGGGGCACGGCGCGCCACGGCTTCGGTCAGGTGGCCGCCGACCACGGTGAACGCGCCGCTGGCGAACGCGTGGTCGTGCAGGTCGGTGCGCTGGCCGGGCAGCCAGCTCATCAGCCACACCTGCTGCCGCTCGTCTTCCGACACCAGCGTCGCGAACCGCTCGTCGGGGTCGTAGCGCAGGAGGTGCTTCCAGCGGTCGCGGTCGGCGGCGACCTCGAGGGCGACGCGCACCGGGTGACGCAACGCGGGGTTTTCGGGACGCAGCAGGGTGTTGTCCGGAACGGCGAACATGAGGGTCCTCACGCGGGAGAAAGGGTGTCGAGCTGGGCCGGGGCTGGGTTCACCGACAACAGCGACACGCGCACACGACGGCGCGGAGACCCATGAGGCCCCGCGGCGCGGTCGTTTCGTGCGCGAACATGCGACCAGAGTCCCAGCCGCGTCCCTCCCGGTCAAGCCGTCCCACGGGCCGGGAGATCAGGACCATTCGTGCTTCTGCGACCGCCCGAGCAGCTCGGCGCCCGCCCGGCGGGGGTCGACGCCCTCGTGGCAGACGCGGTGCATGGCGTCGGTGATCGGCATGTCCACGCCCAGGCTCTGTGCCAGCGCCCGGATCGACGAGCACGACATGACGCCCTCGGCGACCTGACCGCCGGCGGCCGCCTGCGCCTGTTCGAGCGTCTCGCCGCGGCCGAGGCGTTCGCCGAAGGTGCGGTTGCGCGAAAGCGGCGAAGAGCAGGTCGCGACCAGGTCGCCGACGCCGGCGAGCCCGGCGAAGGTGAGCGGGTCGGCGCCCAGCTTCGCGCCGAGCCGGGCCATCTCGGCGAGGCCGCGGGTGATGAGCGTCGCCATCGTGTTGGTGCCGAGGCCGAGGCCCGCGGCCATCCCGGTGCTGAGCGCGATGACGTTCTTGCAGGCCCCGCCGAGCTCGCAGCCGACGACGTCGGTGTTGGTGTACGGGCGGAAGTAGGAGTTGGCGCAGGCGCGCTGGATCGCGACGGCGCGTTCGTGGTCGGCGCAGGCGAGCACGGAGGCGGACGGCTGCCCGGCGGCGATCTCCTTGGCCAGGTTCGGCCCGGTGACGACGACGACCTCGTTCGGATCCATGCCGACGATCTCGCCGATCACCTCGCTCATCCGCTTGAGCGTGCCGAGCTCGACGCCCTTGGCGAGGCTGACGAGGATCGCGTCTTCCGGCAGCAGCCCGCGCCACGCCGTCAGGTTGGCCCGCAGGCTCTGGCTGGGCACGGCCAGGACGACGGCTTCGGCGCTTTTGATCGCTTCCGCGGGGTCGCTGGTGGCGGTGATGTTCGCGGGCAGGGTCACGCCGGGCAGGTAGGCGCTGTTGGTGTGCCGTTCCCGGATGTCCTCGGCGACCTGCTCGCGGCGCGCCCACATCGTGACGTCCCGGCCGGCGTCGCCGAGCACCTTGGCGAAGGCGGTGCCCCAGGAACCGGCGCCGAGCACGGTGACCCGCTGCACGTCGGCGCGCATCAGGCGGGGTCCCCCGGCTTCGCGACCGGCGGTTCCTCGTGCCGGATCTCGGCGAGGAGCCGGGTCACCTCGTCCATCATGACCTTGGTGACCTCGCGCAGTTTCGTCGCGCTGCGCGTGTTGCCGCCGCGGTAGGCGGACAGGTCGAGCGGGTCGCCGACGGAGTGGGTGATGGTCTTGCGCGGGAACGGCGTGAACTTCTTGGTGTAGCCGTTGAAGATCTGGCTGGTGCCCCACCGCGCGACGGGGATGACGGGGACGTCGTTCTGCAAGGCGAGCCGCGCGGCGCCGGTGAAGGACTCCATCGGCCAGCCGGCCGGGTCCTTGGTGATGGTGCCCTCGGGGTAGATGACGACGAGCTTGCCTTCTTCGAGCGCCTGGTGAGCGGCCTTGAGACTGTCGCCGGCGGAGGCCGAGCCCCGCGAGACGGGGATCTGCCCGGCCCCGGAGACGATCGGTCCGAGGATCGGCGCGCGCGTCAGGCTCTCCTTGAAGAAGAACCGCGGGACCCGCTTCTGCCGGTGCACGAAGACGGCGTCGACCACGGGATCGAAGTGCGAGATGTGGTTCATGACGAGCACAGCGGGCCCCTGCCGCGGGATCTTTTCGGCCCCGACGTAAACCCGCCGCCCGATGCCGGTGAGCGGGTAGAACAGTACGGCGGCGAGCCCCACCCAAAAGCCGCCCTTCTCACGCCGGGCCACGATCTCCTCCTCCACACGTCACGTCCGGGGATGATCCTGCCGCGCCGGGCTCGGGCCGGTCCAGGGAGGGTCGGTTCAGCCTGGTCGGGAGCAGTCTCGCCGGCCCCCACCATGGTTGAGGTCTGGCTGGTCTCGGGACGGGTCGGCACTCGTCGTGGTGCGTCGGCGGTCCGCGCTCTGATCGCGGTGCGGCTCCCACGTCCGGCGCGGGGTTCGGGCCGGGGATGCTCCTCGTCGGTTCCGCGGACCAGGCAGCTGGGCGAGGTAGCCGGGCAGGTCAGGGGGCTGGTCGAGGGTGCCCGCCCACCCAAGGCAGGGCACCGGCAAAGTCGTTGGGTAGGTCATGTGGGGATTCGTCGCTGGGGGCTCGGGCGGCCGAAGGTGCAGCTGTCCTGGTCTCTTCGGCCGACAGGCAGGCGGGTGCCCACCACCCCGAAGCCGGGATTGTGACTACGGCCGGCAGCACCGCGTCAAGGCGGGAAAGCGTGCCTTGACCCGGCACTACCGGCCGCGTTCTGGCTTCGGATCGGGGCGGCGGGGGAGGTCTGGGCGGGGTGCAGGTCAGGCCGGCAGCCTGCCGCTCACGCCGGTGAGCCAGCTGAAAACGACCCTCCGACTTTGCCGGAACCCCGCCCACCCACACAGCCCGCCCACCCACACAGCCCGCCCACCCACACAGCCCGCCCACCCACACAGCCCGCCCACCCACACAGCCCGCCCACCCACACAGCCCGCCCACCCA
>NZ_JBSGAI010000032.1:32836-132284 GCF_053600695.1 Amycolatopsis sp. NPDC005003
CCAAGGGGGGCCACCATCCCCCAACGGGGCACCCCCGAAATCGACGCTACCGCCCCCACCCGACAGAAACCCGGCCCCGAACCCCTCCCACCCCGAACCTGTCCACAACACCCGTCGCCTGTGGACAACCCGCCCCGCCCGCCCCCGGCGGTCCCGGCTTTCGGGTAAAGATGGACACGTGGACGTGGATCTGGTCGTGCCGATGAAACACCCCCGCGACGGCAAGTCGCGGCTGCGTGGTGCCGTCGAGGCGCGCCGTCACCCCGGGCTGGTGCTGGCCCTCGCCGCCGACACGCTCGCCGCCGTCGTCTCGAGTGCGCAGGTCAGGCGCGTCCTGCTCGTCGCCGCCGAACCCGGTGCGGTCGCCGAGCTGGGCGAGCTCGGTGTCGAGATCGTCGCCGAACCCGCCGAACAGACCCTCAACGCCGCCTTCCGCCACGGCGAAGCCCTGCTCAAAGCCGACGATCCGGGCGCCGTCGTCGGCGCGCTCCAAGCCGATCTCCCCGCCCTGCGCGCCGGCGATCTCACCACCGCCCTCGCCGAAGCCGCCGGCCGCCGGGCCTTCGTCGCCGACCGCCAGGGCACCGGCACCACCCTGCTGCTGGCCGCGCCCGGCGAGCCCCTCGATCCCCGCTTCGGGCCGGGCTCGGCGCGGCACCACGCGGCGTCCGGGGCCGTCGCCCTCGCGCAGGCGCTGCCCACCCTGCGCAGCGACGTCGACACCCCGGATGATCTCGCCCACGTGCGCGCCCTCGGTGTCGGAAAACACACCGCCGCCCACCTCGGCGAACCGTGCGCCGTGCCGCGCTGAGCTGTTCATCCGACCTTCACCGAGGCCTGCGCATTTCCGCGTCACGTAGTGAAGAATGGGGGCCGTGAGCACAGACGACGGCGGCACGCCCGCACCCCGGAGGCGACGGAACCCGGCCAACGGATCTTCGGAGGCGGCGAAGAAGGCGACCACCGCCAAGAAGACCCCGTCGAAGTCCACCGCGCGCGACACCGCCGCCCGTGCCACCGCCGGCAAGGCCAGAACCCGCAAGACCACGGCCGCGGCGGCCACCCCGCCGACGACGCGGCGCCGCAGCTCCACGCAGGGCAACGCGCGCGCCGCCGAAGAGTTCCGGGCCGTTCCGTCGGCGCCCCCCGCGGTCACCACCGCGCCGACCGCCGTCGAGACGCTGCCCGACGACCGCTACTTCAACCGCGAGCTGTCGTGGCAGGACTTCAACGCCCGTGTGCTCGCGCTGGCCGAGGACGAGTCGCAGCCGCTGCTCGAGCGGGCGAAGTTCCTCGCCATCTTCGCGTCCAATCTGGACGAGTTCTACATGGTGCGCGTCGCCGGCCTCAAGCGCCGCGACGAGACCGGCCTGCTGGTGCGCAGCGCGGACGGGCTCACCCCGCGTGAGCAGCTCGGCTACATCGCCAAGCGCAACCAGGACCTCGTCGAGCGGCAGACCGGCGCCTTCGAGAAGCACCTGCGCCCGCAGCTGGCCGAGCAGGACATCCACATCGTCGGCTGGGCCGACCTCACCGGCTCCGACCAGCTCCGGCTGTCGAGCTACTTCTCGGAGCAGATCTTCCCGGTCCTGACGCCGCTGGCAGTCGACCCGGCGCACCCGTTCCCCTACATTTCGGGCCTTTCGCTCAACCTCGCGGTGACGGTCCGCGACCCGGAGGGCGGCACCGAGCGCTTCGCGCGGGTGAAGGTGCCGAGCAACGTGCCGCGCCTGATGCGCGTCGAGACCGAGCGCACCAGCCGGACGGCGACGTTCCTCCCGCTCGAAGAGCTCATCGCCGCGCACCTGGGCGAGCTGTTCACCGGCATGGACGTCACCGAGCACCACGTCTTCCGCGTCACCCGCAACGCCGACTTCGAGGTCGACGAGGACCGTGACGAAGACCTCCTGCAGGCGCTCGAGCGCGAGCTGGCGCAGCGCCGGTTCGGCCCGCCGGTGCGCCTCGAGGTCGCGCAGGACATGAGCGAGCACATGCTCGAGCTGCTGCTGCGCGAGCTGGACGTCGACCCGGCGGACGTGGTCGAGGTGCCCGGGCTGCTCGACCTGACCTGCCTGCACCAGCTGTCCGCTGTGGACCGCAAGGAGCTGAAGGACCGGCCGTTCGTGCCGGCGACGCACCCGGCGTTCGGCGAGCGCGAGACGCCGAAGAGCGTTTTCGCGACGCTGCGCGAGGGCGACGTGCTGGTGCACCACCCGTACGACTCGTTCTCGACGAGCGTGCAGCGCTTCATCGAGCAGGCGGCGGCCGACTCGAAGGTCCTCGCGATCAAGCAGACGCTGTACCGGACGTCCGGTGACTCCCCGATCGTCGACGCGCTGATCGACGCCGCGGAAGCGGGCAAGCAGGTCGTCGCGCTCGTGGAGATCAAGGCCCGCTTCGACGAGCAGGCGAACATCACCTGGGCGCGGACGCTGGAGCGCGCGGGCGTGCACGTCGTGTACGGCCTGGTCGGGCTGAAGACGCACTGCAAGGTGTCGATGATCGTGCGCCAGGAGGGCTCGACGATCCGGCGCTACTGCCACATCGGCACCGGGAACTACAACCCGAAGACAGCGCGGCTCTACGAGGACATCGGCCTGTTCACCGCCGACCCGAGCATCGGCGCGGACGTCACGGACCTGTTCAACGTACTGACCGGCTACTCGCGGCAGGACACCTACCGGACGATCCTGACGTCGCCGCACGGCATCCGGCGCGGCATCGTGCGCGCGATCGGCGAGGAGATCGAGCTCGCGCGGGCCGGGCAGCAGGCCGGCATCCGGATCAAGTGCAACTCGCTGGTCGACGAGCAGGTGATCGACGCGCTGTACCACGCCTCGCAGGCCGGGGTGCCGGTCGAGATCGTCGTGCGCGGGATCTGCACACTCAAGCCGGGCGTCGAAGGGTTGTCGGAGAACATCCACGTCCGGTCGATCCTCGGCCGGTTCCTGGAGCACTCGCGAATCTTCAACTTCCGCGCGGGCGGGACGCACTGGATCGGCAGCGCGGACATGATGCACCGCAACCTGGACCGGCGGATCGAGGCGCTGGTGCGCGTCAAGGACCCGAAGCTCACCGCGCAGCTCGACAACATCTTCGATTCGGCGCTGGACCCGGCGACGCGCTGCTGGGTGCTGACCGCGAGCGGCGAATGGTCGCCGTTCCCGGCCGAGGGCTCGCGCGTGCGCGACCACCAGCTGGAGCTGGCGAAGCTGCACGGGGCCGCCGGATGACCCAGGAGGTACGGGCGGCCGGCGCGGTGCTGTGGCGCGTCGCCGGGGGCGCGACGGAGGTCGCGCTGGTGCACCGCCCGCGGTACGACGACTGGTCGTTGCCGAAGGGCAAGCTCGACCCCGGCGAAACGACCGCCGAGGCCGCGGTCCGGGAAGTGCGGGAGGAGACCGGGTTCACCGCGGTCCTGGGCCGCTACCTGGCCCGGACGGCGTACCCGGTGCCGTCGCGCACCGGCACCGGCACGGTGCCGAAGACGGTCGACTACTTCGCGGCGGAGGCGGTGTCCGGCGAGTTTTCGGCGAACGACGAAGTCGACGAGCTGCGCTGGCTGGACCCGACGGCGGCGGAAAAGCTGCTGACCCGGCCGGAGGACGTCCGGGTGCTGCGGGCGTTCTGCGAGCTCCCGGTGGGCTTGACGACGCTGCTGCTGGTGCGCCACGCCAAGGCGGGCAAGCGCGACGAGTGGTCGGGCGACGACGACCTCCGGCCGCTGTCGGAGGCGGGCCGCCGCCAGGCGGCGGCGCTGCGCCGGGTGCTGCGGTTGTTCGGCCCGGACAGGGTGTTGTCGGCGCCGCGGCTGCGCTGCGTGCAGACGGTCCACGGCGTGGCGGAGGACATCGCGGCCGAGGTCCGGCACGAGCCGTTGTTCTCGGAGGAGGGCTACTGGCCGGACCCGGTCCTGGGCCTGGCGCGCCTCTTGGCGGTGGCCGGGGACGGCGGGACATCGGTGGTGTCCAGCCAGGGCGGCGTGATCCCGGACCTGGTGAGCGCGTTGGCGGACCGCGACGGGGTGGAGCTTTCGGCCGCGCGCGGCGGGGTGGTCCCGAGCAAGAAGGGGTCATTCTGGGTGTTGTCGTTCCGCCCGCCGACGGCCACGGAGGGCCCGCTGCTCCTGGCGGCGGACTACCACTCGAGCGCCCTCCCGGCCCCCTCCCCCAGCCACTCCTGAGCCGGCTGTCCACATCCGAACCGGCGGCTGGCGGCAGCTGAGCCGGATGGCTGCATCTGAACCGGCTGTCCGCGTCGGAATCGGCGTCCGCGTCCAAACCGGCTACCCACGTCTGAATTCGGCGTCCGCCCGCCACCCTCTCCGACAGGGGGTCGGCAAAGTCGCCGGCACGGCTCGGCGGGTCGGGGGCAGCAGTGTTGCAACCACCCTTGAATCCCGCCCACCCCGCGACCCACCCTCCCAAGGGGGACGTCCCCAGGTCCAGTCTATCGGCCCCTGCCGTCAAAATCGGCGGATCGGCCACCGCAGGCCGGAGCTGTCCACAGCGCCTCCCGGATGTGGACAGCCGGTTCGGATGAGGGCAGCCGGTGGTTCCCGTCCATGAACGCCGCTGTCGCCGCGAGACAGCGCCGTGACAGTCGATCTTGGTGTACTTGTTCCGGGTCCCGCTGGGCTGCGCCGGGCTAGGGGTACGGCGCATCCCCGGGCGAGGGGGCTTCTGCCGGCACCGTGGCCAGCAGGGCTTGGACCTCGGCGACACGGGGGTCGCCGAGGCGCTGGCTGACCGTCAGCGCCTCGGCCCAGTGGCCGCCCGCCTCGCGCGCGCGGCCCCTGCGGTGCTTCAGCCTGCCGAGGGTGATCTGGACGTCGATCGTGCCGTAGTCGGCGTTCAGCTCCTTCAGTTCGGTGAGCGCGTCGAGGCCGGCCCGCTCCGCTTCGTCGTACCTGCCCGCGCCCGCGAGGGCCTCGGCGACGTTCCCCAGCGCGAGCGCCGCGTGGTACCGGTCGCCGAGTTCGGCGAAGGCTTCGTGCGCCGCCTGGGCGGCTTCGGCCGCGTGGTCGTAGTCGCGGAGGCCGATGCGGCTGGCACTCACGTTGAGGAGCGCGTGCGGCACGAACGTGCGCTGGCCGTGGTCGCGCGCGAGGTGGACGGCTTGGAGCGCGTGGCGTTCGGCCTCGGCGTACTCGGCGCGGACGTAGTAGGCGCCGGCGAGGTTGGACAGGATCGCCACCGTCAGCGCGGTGCCGTCGCCGCTCTCGGACGCCGCCCGCGCTTCCTCCAGCGCCTCGAGCGCTTTGTCCGGCTGGAGGGTGCGCAGGTACGCCGAGCCGAGGTTGTTGGCGCTGTACTGGAGACCGGTGCTGTCGCCGGCGTCGCGGGTGGCGGCGACGGCCGTGCGCGCGGTGGTGATCCAGTCGTCGCGGTCGTGGCGCTCGGCGAAGAACCCGCGCAGCAGCCACGCGAGCTTCCAGGCGTGCGCGGTCCAGCCGTGGCCGGCGGCGATGCCGACGAGCGCCGTGAGGGCCTGACGTTCGGTGTTGTACCAGGCGATCGTCTGCTCGTGCTGTGCGAAGCGGACGGCAGGCAGCGGCGGCGGGTCGAGCGTGATGTCCTCGGTGAGCAGGTCGGGCCGGACCAGCTTGTTCGCTTCGGCGACGCTGGCGAGGTACCAGTCCACGAGCCGGCGCAGCGCCGCCGCCCGCTCGGCCTCCGTCGTTTCGGTTTCGACGAGCTCGCCCGCGTAGACGCGCAGCAGGTCGTGGAACTGGTAGCGGTCGGTGCCGGGCTGGTTGAGCAGGTGGGCCGCGGCGAGCTGGTCGGCGAGTTCACGCGCTTCGCGCAGCTCGGCACCGGCGAGCGCGGCGGCCGAGGACAGGCTGAAACCGTGGCCGGGATGCAGGCCGAGCAGCCGGAAGAAGCGCGCCGCGGCCGGGCGCAGTGCCTTGTACGACCAGGAGAACGCGGCGCGGAGATCGGTGCCGGCGTCCTGCGGGTCGCGGAGGGTGTCGAGCCGCAGCCGCTGGTCGCGGAGCTCTTCGACGATTCCGGCGAGCGAGACGCCCGAGAACCGGGAAGCGCGTTCCCCGGCCAGCGCCAGTGCCAGCGGCAGGCGGCCGCAGAGCTGGACGAGCTCGGCGACGGCGTCGGGTTCGGCGGCGAGGCGCTGCGACCCGACACTGCCGGCGAGCAGCGCGGTCGCGTCGCGGTCGTCGAACGAGCGCAGGGCGATGCGGCGCGCGCCGTCGCGGGCGACGAGGCCGCGCAGCTGGTTGCGGCTGGTCACCACGACGAGGTTGCCGGGCCCGGGCAGGAGCGGGCGGACCTGGTCGGCGTCGCGGGCGTTGTCGAGGAGCATGAGGGTGCGGCTGCCCGCCAGCCTGCTGCGCAGCAGCGCCGAACGTTCCTCCACAGTGGAAGGCAGCGTCTCGGCCGGGACGCCGAGGGCGCGCAGGAAGCCGGCCAGCGCGGCGCCGGGCGTGACCGGGGTGTCCGCGGAGTGGCCGCGCAGGTCGAGGAACAGCTGCCCGCCGGGGAAGCGGTCGCGGACGCGGTGGGACCAGTGCACGGCCAGCGACGTCTTCCCGACGCCGGCGGTGCCCTCGATGACGACGATGCCGGACGCGCCCCCGGGCGGCAGCCGGTCGAGTTCGGCGAGCTCGGAGCCGCGCCCGGTGAAGCCGGCGACGTCGAAGGGCAGCTGCCGCGGCACGGTGTGGACGGCCGGATCGGCATCGGCGGCGAGCAGTTCGGCGTGCAGGCGCCGGAGGTCTTCGCCCGGCTCGACGCCCAGTTCGTCGGCCAGCAACGCCCGCAGCCCGGCGTACCGGGCGAGCGCTTCGGCGCGGCGCCCGGACCGGGCGAGGGCGCGCACCAGCCGTTCCCACAACGACTCCCGCAGCGGGTGCTGCGCGACGAGGTCGGTGAGTTCGGCGACGAGCCGCGCGTCGGGGACGAGCCCGGCGTCGAGGTCGATCCGCTGCTCCACGGCGAAGAGGTACCGCTCGGTCAGCAGCGGCCCCCATTCGGCGGCCAGCGCGGGAGATCCGACGCCTTCGAGAGGAACACCGCCCCAGCCGTCGAGGGCGGCGGTGAGCAGTTCTCTCCGACGCGCGGGTTCCGTCGCGGCGGCGGCCTGGTCGAGGGTCCGGAGGAAGCGCAGCGCGTCCACCCGGGACGGGTCGACGACCAGCCGGTACCCGTCCGGTTCGGTGACGACGACGTCTTCGCCGCAGAGCCGGCGCAGGCGCATCACGTAGGTTTGCAGGCTGCCGCGGATGTGCGCGGGCGGAGTGTCGTCCCAGACCCCGCGGGCGAGGGCATCGATCGACACGAGACGGCCGGCGGCGAGCGCGAGCGTGGCGAGCAGCGCGCGCTGGCGGGAACTGGTCAGCACGACCGGCGAACCGTCGACGAGCACCTGGAACGGGCCGAGCAGCCGGATGTCGATGGTGGTCGCCCCCAGGTTCGCCTCGCGCACGCCCGGCCCCGCCGGACGCGGGCCCCGAGGAACGCAGCGTGGCATCACTCGGCCGGGCGCTCAAGCAACTTTGCGAAATTGGGCGGAACCGGTCCCGGCCGGGTGGTTGGGCTGGGCGGGTGACCCGAGGTGCCGGTTCGGTGCACCGATGCTGGCAGTGGGTGACTTCCCGTCCAAACGGTTCGGCAAGCGTCGGTCGGCGTACCGGGACGGTCGGCTCGCGTACCCGGAGGGTCGGATCGTTTGCGCGGCCGGTCGGTTCGCGAGTCCGTACCCGGATTACCGGCGTGGACAGTCGGTTCGCTTGCGCACCGACTCGATCCCCGCGCCCGACCGCCCAGGTACGGCACCCGACGCATGCGGTGAGCCAATCCGACGCTCCGGGCACGCAACCGACACTTCCAGCACGCAGCCCGACCTTCCCGGCACGCAAGCCGACCACCCAGGCACGCCAACCGCCCCTCCCGGCACGCAAACCGACCACCCAGGCACGCCAGCCGACCCTTCCAGCGCGCGAGCCGACCTTCCAGGCACGCCAACCGACGCTTGCCGCACGCAGCCCGGACCATCCAGGTACGCCGGCCGACACTTCCGGCACGCAAGCCGGACCGGGCCGGGCACTCGAGCCCTTCCTTCGGGCGAGCGGGGCTGCTTCCTCTGCAGGGCCCGGACATGCGGCAGGGCCCCGCGCACGTGGCGCGGGGCCCTGCCGAAAAGCTGCTCGTCGAGTTGGGGGTCGCCCCCTGGGGGTCCCCCGAATTTCACGTTACCGCAGGGGTCCGACAGTTTCGGGCGGGTCAGTCCTTCTTCGCCGCGGCCGAGGTCCGCCTCGCCGGGGCCTTGGCCGCGGTGGTCTTCGCCGCAGTGGTCTTCGCTGCGGTGGTCTTGGCCGCAGTGGTCTTGGCCGCCGTGGTCTTGCGAGCCGTGGTCGTCTTCGCAGCGGTGGTCTTCGCCGCCGTGGCCGTCTTCGCCGCAGCCGTCTTCGGCGCCGTAGTCGTCTTCGCCGCAGCCGGCTTCGCCGCCGTGGTCGTCTTCGCCGCCGTGGTCCTTGCCGCCGCCGGCTTTGCGGCCGTCGTCTTCGGGGCTGCCTTTGCCCGGGTGGTGGCCGGCTTCGGGGTCGTTGTCGTCCTCGTGGCCGCCGGCTTTGCCGCCGTTGTGCGGGTGCGCGTCGTCGTCGAACGCGTTGTCGCCGGCTTCGGCGCCGCGGCCGTGCGGGACGTGGTCGCCGTCGTGCGCCTCGCCGGCGTTGCCTTCGGCAGCTTCTTCGCTCCGGAAATGACGTCCTTGAACGTGGTCCCCGCCCGGAACGCCGGCACGTTGGTCTTCTTGACCCGCACCGCTTCGCCGGTGCGCGGGTTGCGGGCCGTGCGCGCCGCGCGAGCGCGCTTCTCGAACACACCGAAGCCGGTGATGTTGACCTTTTCGCCCTTGTTGACCGTCCGGATGATGATGTCGACCAGACCGTCGACCGCCTCGGAAGCGGCCTTCTTGTCGCCCAGGCGCTCGGTCAGCGCCTCGATCAGCTGGGCCTTGTTGGCCATGTCCAGTCCTCCAGGAAGGCTCCACGGCCGCATCGGCCGACTAGCGACACGGTATTACCAACGCAGCACAAATTCCAAACGGCATGCGGAACTTTCCCTTGCCCCGGGACGGGTTCCGCCTCGTGCGAAAGCCCGGTGAACGAGCTTGCCGAGGGCCGCTCGGTAATCGAAAACACCACCCCGGAATGGGGCGGAATCCCTTGTCACACAAGCGATCCGCCCCGCGAGCGGGCTAGCCGGCGGTCACCGGGGTGGTCGTCGGCTTCCAGGACGGGCGGCTCGCCTCGAAGCTGTCGATCTCACCGGCATGGCGCAACGTGAGCGCGATGTCGTCGAGACCTTCCAGCAGCCGCCAGCGGACGTAGTCGTCGATCTGGAAGGGCGCGGTGAAGTCCTTGGCCCGCACGGTCTTGGTCTCGAGGTCGACCGTGACCTCGGTGCCGGGCTCGTTCTCCAGCAGCTTCCAGAGCAGCTCGACGTCGTGCTGCTCGCACTGGGCGGCCACCAGGCCGCCCTTGCCGGAGTTGCCGCGGAAGATGTCGGCGAACCGGGCCGAGATGACGACCTTGAAGCCGTAGTCCATCAGCGCCCAGACGGCGTGCTCGCGGGAGGAACCGGTTCCGAAGTCCGGCCCCGCGACCAGCACGCTTCCGTTCTTGAACGGCCCCTGGTTGAGGATGAAGTTCTCGTCGCCGCGCCAGGCGGCGAACAGGCCGTCCTCGAAGCCCGTCCGGGTCACCCGCTTGAGGTAGACCGCCGGGATGATCTGGTCGGTGTCCACGTTGGACCGGCGCAGCGGGACGCCGACGCCGGTGTGCTGGGTGAACGGTTCCATCTCAGGTAGCTCCTCGGGTGGTCAGCGGGCGGCGGTCAGCAGGTCTTCGGGCGACGAGAGCGTGCCCCGGACGGCCGTGGCGGCGGCCACGAGCGGCGACACCAGGTGCGTCCGGCCGCCCTTGCCCTGCCGGCCCTCGAAGTTGCGGTTCGACGTCGACGCGCTGCGCTCCCCCGGCTTCAGCTGGTCCGGGTTCATGCCCAGGCACATCGAGCAGCCGGCCTGGCGCCACTCGGCGCCGGCCTCGGTGAAGACCTGGTCGAGCCCCTCGGCCTCGGCGGCCTTGCGGACCCGCATCGAGCCGGGAACCACCAGCATCCGGACCGAGTCCGCCACTTTCCGACCGCGCAGCACCTCGGCCGCGGCCCGCAGGTCCTCGATCCGGCCGTTGGTGCAGGAGCCGAGGAACACGGTGTCGACGGCGATCTCCCGCAGCGGCGTCCCGGGCTTCAAATCCATGTAGGACAGGGCTTTTTCAGCGGCGATGCGGTCGTTCTCGTCCGGGATCTGCTCCGGGTCGGGCACCTCGGCGCCCAGCGGGAGGCCCTGGCCGGGGTTGGTGCCCCAGGTCACGAACGGCGTCAGCTCGCTCGCGTCGAGGTGCACCTCGGCGTCGAACTCGGCGCCGTCGTCGGTGCGCAGCTGCCGCCAGTTCTCGACCGCCGCGTCCCAGTCCGCGCCCTGCGGCGCGTGCGGGCGGCCTTTCAGGTAGGCGAACGTCGTCTCGTCCGGGGCGATCATCCCGGCGCGGGCGCCGGCCTCGATCGACATGTTGCAGACGGTCATCCGGGCCTCCATCGAGAGGGCCTCGATGGCCGAACCGCGGTACTCCAGGATGTAGCCCTGGCCACCGCCGGTGCCGATCTTGGCGATCACCGCGAGGATGATGTCCTTCGCCGTGACGCCCGGGCGCAGCTCGCCCTCGACGGTGATCGCCATCGTCTTGAAAGGACGCAGCGGCAGCGTCTGGGTGGCCATGACGTGCTCGACCTCGGACGTGCCGATGCCGAACGCGATGGCGCCGAACGCGCCGTGCGTCGAGGTGTGGCTGTCGCCGCAGACCACGGTCATGCCGGGCTGGGTCAGGCCGAGCTGCGGGCCGATGACGTGCACGATGCCCTGCTCGGCGTCGCCCATGGGGTGCAGCCGGACACCGAACTCCTTGCAGTTGCGGCGAAGGGTGTCGACCTGGGTGCGCGAGACCGGATCGGCGATGGGGAGCTCGATGTCGACGGTCGGGACGTTGTGGTCCTCGGTCGCGATGGTCAGGTCGGGGCGGCGCAGCTGCCGCCCGGCCAGGCGGAGGCCGTCGAAGGCCTGCGGGCTGGTGACTTCGTGCAGCAGGTGGAGGTCGATGTAGAGCAGGTCCGGTTCGGCGCCTTCGCCTCGGCGCACGAGGTGGCTTTCCCACACCTTCTCCGCCAGCGTGCGGGCCTTGCCGGTCGGGCTGGTCATCTCCGGCTCCTTCCACGGTTCGTCGACGAACTCGGGCGCGCACCTGCGAGATCGGGGTGCGAGCCGCGAAGGAGGGCGCAGCTCGAGTTCAGGGTTTTCCCAGATACTGGACTTCCCAAAGTGCGGGACGCTAGTATCGGTTCGTGGGACAGCATAGCGGTATCGGAGTACTGGACAAAGCAGTGGCCGTCCTGCAGGCGGTCGCGGACGACCCCTGCGGCCTCGCGGAACTGTGCACGCGGACCGGCCTCCCCCGGGCCACCGCGCACCGGCTCGCGGTCGGGCTCGAGGTGCACCGGCTGCTGCGCCGCGGTCCGGACGGGCGCTGGCGCCCCGGTACGGCACTGGCCGAACTGGCGGGCGGTTCGACGGACCCGCTGCTCGACGCGGCGGGCGTGGTCCTGCCGAAGCTGCGCGACGTCACGGGCGAGAGCGTGCAACTGTACCGGCGCGACGGCGTGCAGCGCGTGTGCGTCGCGACGGCGGAGCCACCGAGCGGCCTGCGCGACACGGTGCCGGTGGGGTCGCGGCTGCCGATGACGGCGGGCTCGGGCGCGAAGGTGCTCGCGGCCTGGGCGGACCCGCACACGCAGCGCACGATCCTGGCGGACGCGGTCTTCGGCGAGCGGACGCTCCTGGAGGTCCGGCGGCGGGGCTGGGCGCAGAGCGTGGCGGAGCGCGAGCCGGGGGTGGCGAGCATTTCGGCCCCGGTGCGGGATTCGGCGGGCACGGTCGTGGCGGCGGTCTCGGTGTCGGGGCCGATCGAGCGGATCGGCCGCAAGCCGGGGGCCCGGTGGGCCGCGGACCTCCTCGCCGCGGCGGACGCCCTGCAGGAACGCCTCTGAGGTCTTGCCCGGCTTGCTGCCCGGGCCTGCTTGTCCACATCCGGAGCGGTCTGTGGACAACCGGGCCCGGGCAGCGGCTTTTCCGGCGATCCCGTCGGTAGCGGCCGATACGCTGGAACCGGGGGGCGCCCCCGGGCGGGCGGCACGGCAAAGCAAGGCCACCGCTGTGGGGTTGCGCCGCAAACCGAAGCCACCGCCACAGGGCGGGCCGCACAGCAAACCAAAGCCGCCACGGTGGGGCCGCGCCGCAACCGAAGCCGCCAGGGCAGGACGGGCGGCACGGCAAAGCAAGGCCACCGAGGTGGGGCCGCGCCGCAAACCGAAGCCACCGCCACAGGGCGAGCCGCACAGCAAACCAAGGCCTCCACGGCGGCAGGCATCGCGATGCCTCGACCCACCAGAGCCGAGGCCGCGAAAACGATTGCGCCGGCAGCACGCACCTGGCACCTTGACCCGATGTTGAATCAGGTGGCCGACGGTGTCTGGGTGCGGCAGAGCGACTGGGTCTGGAGCAACACCACCGTCGTGAAAACGGACGACGGCCTCGTCGTCGTCGATCCCGGCATCCACGGCTCCGAACTGACCGCCCTCGCCGATGACCTCGACCGCCTCGGCAGCCCGGTCGTCGCCGGGTTCTCCACCCACCCGCACTGGGACCACCTGCTCTGGCACCCGCGCTTGGGCGACGTCCCCCGCTACGCCACCGCCGCCAACGCCCGCATCGCCGGGGAAGCCCGGGAACGCGCCCAGGCCATGGCGAAGGAAACCGCGCCGGACATTCCCCTTGAACCGATCGCGCTCCTCACCCCGCTGCCCGACGACCAGGGCCCGATTCCCGGGGAACTCATCGAGCACGACGCCCACGCCGTGGGCCACGCCGCCCTCCTGCTCGCCGATCGGGGCGTCCTGATCGCCGGCGACCTGCTCTCCGACGTGCTGATCCCGCTCCTCGACCCCCGCCGTGACGAGCAACCCGACACGTATCAGGCCGTCCTCGACCGGCTCGAAGACGCCGCCCGGCAGGTCGACGTCCTGATACCCGGCCACGGTGCCGTCGCCCGCAAGCAGGAGATCGCCGCCCGGTTCGCCGTCGACCGGGCCTACCTCGACGCGGTGCGGCGGGGCGAGGAACCGGACGACCAGCGCTGGGGGAAGCGCACCTGAGCCGTTCGGGTGACCGTGGGCGAACTCGCGTATTCGGTGACGGCGGACACGTCTCCTCATAGTCGGCACCACAGAGGGGGATGACCACCATGCACACCGAACTGAATCGCCGGGCGATGGCGATGCTGCGGGCCGTCGGGGCCGGGCGGGCCGAAGTCACCTGCAGCTGTGAACCCGACCTGCGGGTCGACGGCCTGCCCTGCTGCGACCAGGCCACCGCCCACCAGCTGGCGCGGGCCGGCCTGATCCGGCCCGTGCGGGCCGTCGCCGTCGGGCAGTGGACGCGAGCCGAACTCACCGCCGAGGGACGCCGGGCCTTGGGCGGAACTCTCGCCGCCGCGTGACGCAACCATCCGGCCCCCTCGCGCGTGTACCCGGCAAACGCGAGGGGGAACGATGAAGATTGCCGCCGCCCTGCTGGGCGCTTGCCTGCTGCTGACCGCGTGCGGGACCACGCCGGCCGCGGCCCCGCCGCCACGGAGCCCGAGCCCGGTCGAAACCGTCACGTCCCGGCCGGAGGCCGATCCGGCCGCCGTGCGGTGGATGGACGGGTTCTGCTCGGCCGTCCACGGCTACCGGGAGCGCACCAACCGGGAAGCCGAGACCAACCAGCCGTCACCCAATTCGGTGGCCGAAGCGCAGAAGGCGCTCAGCGCGACGCTGGGCGGCATCGCGGCCCGCACCGGCGAAACGGCCGACAAGCTGACCGCGCTGCCACCGGCGCCGGTGCCGCTCGGGGACACGGTGCGCCAGGGCTTCGTCGCGAAGTTCGCGAAGGCCCGCGACCGCGCGGCCGAGGCGAAGGCGACGCTCGACCGCGCCAAGCCGGGCAACGAAGCGTCCCAGGGCCCGGCCGCCGATGCCGTGCAGCAGGCGCAGCAGGACGTCGACGGCACCTACGACCCGGTCGGCGCGGTGGCGGCGTCGCCCGAGCTGATGCTCGCCGCGGCCACCGCGCCCGGCTGCAAGGCCTGAGACCTCACCGCCGCACGAGCGCGGCCTGCAACGGCAGCGCCCGGGACGAGCCGCCGACCGACACGGTGAACGCGCCGCGCGCGGGCTGCCACGCGTGGCGCACCGTGTCCCAGACGGAGAACGCCCGCGCGTCCAGCCGGATCGTCACGCGCCGGGACGCCCCCGGCGCCAGCGAGACCCGCTCGAAGCCCTTGAGCTGGCGCGGCGGCTCGCCCGCGGCCGCCGGGAAGCCCAGGTACAGCTGGGCGACCTCGGCGCCCGCGCGGCTTCCGGTGTTCCGCACCGTGAACGTCGCCGTGGCGCCGGCGCCGTCGGTGCGCACCGACAAGCCGGAGTAGGCGAACGTCGTGTACGACAGGCCGTGGCCGAAGGGGAACAGCGGCGCGCGGCCCTGCGCGTCGAACCACCGGTAGCCGACCTGCAGGCCCTCGGAGTACGTCGCGACGCCATCGACGCCGGGGAACCGCGCCGGGGTGTTCGCCGGGGTGTCGGCCTCCGCGGCCGGGAAGGTGATCGGCAGCTTCGCCGACGGGTTGACGTCGCCGAAGAGCACGCCCGCCACCGCCGCACCGTCCTGCTGGCCGGGGTACCACGCCTGGAGGATCGCGGGCACGCGCGAGGCCCACGGCATGAGCACCGGGCCCCCGCTCTTCACCACGACGACCGTGTGCGGGTTGGCCTCGGCGACGGCGGCCACCAGGGCGTCCTGGGTGCCCTCCAGCGCCAGGCTCGGCCGGTCCTTGCCCTCGGTCTCGTTGTCGCCGACCATCACCACGCTGACCTCGGCGGTCCGGGCCAGCGCCGCCGCCCGCGCCACGTCACTGCCGTCGTCCAGGGTCACCACCGCACCCGGGACGCGCTGCTTCAGGCCCGGCAGCGGGTCCACTGTGGACGTCGGGATGACGGCCGAGCTGCCCCCGCCGCCGGTCTTGGCCTTGGTCGCGAACGGCCCGATCAGCGCGATCGACTTCACCGAAGCGTCGAGCGGGAGCTGCGCGTGTTCATTGCGAAGCAGCACCATGCCGCGTTCGGCGAACTCCTTCGCGGCGGCGTCGTGCTGCGCCGTCGGCAACGGCGAAAGAACCGGCGGGTGGTCGAACTGCCCGAAGGCGAACATCGTGCGGAACCGCGGCAGCAGCAGCTCGTCGACCCGCTTCTCGGTCACCTGCCCGGCCAGCACGGCCTGCTTCAGCTTCTCGCCGTACCAGGTGCCGTCGATCATTTCGAGGTTCATGCCGGCGTTCGCCGAGCCGACGGTGCTGTGCGCGGCGCCCCAGTCCGATTGGACGAACCCCCTGAACCCCCAGTCGTCCCGCAGCTTGCCCTGCAGCAGCGCCGGGTTCTCGCACATGAAGACGCCGTTGACCTTGGGGAAGGCGCACATCACCGAGCCCGCGCGGCCTTCGGTGACCGCCCGCTCGAAGTGCGGCAGGTAGATCTCGTTGAGCGTCCGCTCGTCGATGCGCTCGTCGACACCGTGGCGGTTGGTCTCCTGGTTGTTGGCCGCGTAGTGCTTGACCTCGGCGATGGTGCCGTTCTCCTGGATGCCGCGGATGTCGGCCGCGGCCAGCGCGCCGACGAGGAACGGGTCCTCCCCCATGCCTTCGAACGTCCGGCCGTTGCGCGGGACGCGGGCGATGTTGATGTCGGGCGCCTCGGAGACGTGGTGCGCGAGCGCGCGGGTTTCGCTGCCGATCAGCCGGCCGTACCGGCGCGCGAGGCCGGTGTCGAACGTCGACGCCAGCGCCATGGTGGCGGGCAGCGCGGTGGCCGGTTTCTGCGGTTTGTCGTCGGCCGGGCCCATGCCCGCCGGGCCGTTGGCGATGCGGAAGCCCGGCACGCCCAGCCGTGGGATGGGCGGCACGAAGCGCTGGTGCTCGGCGTCGGGCTGCAGGTGCAGCTGGGAGATCTTCTCGTCGAGGGTCATCGCCGCGACGAGCTCGGCGGCCCGGCTGTCGGGTGACCGGCGGGCGTCGCGCCAGGGTTGCGCTTCCGCGACCGCCGGTGCCGCCAGCGACATCCACACAACCACCGCAAGAACCAACCGGCCGGTGCGCATCGAGTCTCCCTCGCCGCTGACGGGACCAACGGCCGACAAGCTAACCCATACGTGACAAGGAAACATAGACTCGATTGCGTTCACGTACTTGAACGTAGGATTGGACTTGACCATTTCCCCGGCTCAAGCGTGGCGGCGCCGTCGGCGGACGGGCCGGGCCCTGGGCGAAGAAAGCCCTGATCGGCCTAACGCCGGAGGTGCCGCCGACCGGGACAGGCCGACCCTCCACAAAGGACGGCCGCCGGGTCAGCGCGCGGCGGCCAGCCGCAGCGCCCGGTACACGAACTGCTGGTCGCCGAGGCGGTGGCGCAGGTCGCGCTCCAGCCCGGCGATCGGGTAGAGGTTCTGCGGCGCCCGCGAGTCCTTGTAGGGGACGGACGCGAACCGGCCCAGCACCGACTGGGTGACGTTCGCCAGCTCGGCGACCTGCTCGCGGCCCAGGTGCGGCGCCGCCTCCACCCGCACCACGCCCGACCACGGCGGCCCGCCCACCGACGGCAGCCGCAGGTACCACGAGTGCCGGACCCACGTCGTGCCCATCAGGAACACCGGCGTGCGCTGGTGCGCGCCGAGCCGGCCGACCAGCGCGTTGAGCTCGCCGGGCAGGTACGTCGTCTGGTGGCTCTTGATGAACCCGACGGCCCGGTCGAGGTGCGCGCGGCCGCGCAGCGGACCGTCCACGACCAGCAGGTCGCCGCGCACGTGGCCGTCGATCGCCGTGCGCGCCCGGATCGCCGTCTCCAGCTCGGTTTCGGCCAGCTGCTCCTGCAGCGCCGACGACAGCACCACCGGCAGCGGCTTGTCCTCCTTCGCCGCCGCCCGGTGCGCGGTGTAGATCCCGGCCGGGGTGGCGATGTCGTCGGCCTGCGGGGCGACGGTGAACAGCCCCCGGCGGACGTCGGTGCCGACGACGTGCGCCTGCCCCTCGCAGCAGCAGACCACCCCCGCCGCGTAGGACGCGCAGATCCCGATGGACGCCGAGTTCGTGCCGGCCGGGTCGTCGATCCAGACGCGCGCGTCGATCCGCCGGACGCCGTCGACGAACAGCACGGCCTCCGGCGGCGACACCGGCGACGGGTCGATCGGCGCCCACTCGGCCTCCGGCACCTCGACGTCGAGCTCGACCTCGGCCTGCGAACGCCCGAGTTCCTCGGCCTCCATCGAGCTGCCGTAGCCCGGGTCCCAGGCGTCGATGCTGAAGTTCATCCCGGCCACCGTGTCGAATTGGTGAACGGTCATGCGCCCTCCCTGGCGATGTGCGAGCCGGTGCCGTCCCGGGTGACCAGGAACCGCACCGGGACGCGCTCGGCGAGCGCCGGCACGTGCGTGATCACCCCGACCATCCGGGAGCCGGACGCGGCGAGGTTCTCCAAAGTGGACGCCACGACGTCGAGGGTGGCTTCGTCCAGCGTCCCGAAGCCCTCGTCGAGGAAGATCGACTCGAGCTTCGTCGCCCCCTCGGCCGCCATGGCCCCCAGCTGCGAAGACAGCGCGAGGGCCAAGGCGAGCGACGCCTGGAACGTCTCGCCGCCGGACAGCGTCTTCACCGGGCGCCGGGCGTCGGCCTCGTTGTGGTCCACCACCAGGAAGTCGCCCTTGTCGTGGGTCAGCTCGAACTGGCCGCCGGACAGTTCCAGCAGCGACGCCGACGCCTCGGCGACCAGCGTGTCGAGCGCCCCAGCGATCAGCCAGCGCGGGAACTTGTCCGACCGCAGCAGATCCGCGAGCAGCCGCGCGACCTGGGCCTCGGACTCCGCCGCCGCGATGTCTTCGTGCAGCCCCGCCACGTGCGCCACCCGCCGCTTCAGATCGGCGTGGTCGGCTTCGGCACGGGCCCGCGCGGCCGCGACGGCGACCGGGACGCGCTCGCGCACCGGCCCCTCCGGCAGGGTGACGCCGAGCGCGGTGACGTCGTCGGCGACCGCGCGTTCGGCCGCCTGCAACGCTTCGGCGGCCGCGCCCTCGGCGGTGGCGGCGACGGCCAGCAGCTCGCGGTGGTCTTTCGCCTGGCCTGCCGCCCAATCCGTGAGCGCGGTCCAGGCGTCGAGGAGGCCTTCTCCGTCGATCGGCGGGGCGCCGAGGCCGACCAGCGGGTCGCGCGCGCGGGACAGCTTCTGCCGTTCGGCGTCGACCTGCTTCGCGATGTCCGCCTGGTTCTCGGCGGCTTGCTTCGCTGCCGCGCGGGCCGTCCTCAACCCGGCGTCCGCCGTCTTCGCCGCCTGCTCGAGTTCCGTGACACGGGCGAGCTGCTCGGCGACCACGCCGGCGGACGGTGCGCCGTCGAGTGACGCGGCCAGCTCTCCCTGCCGTCGCCGGGCGGTCGCCAGTTCGGTGCTCGCCGACTGCTCGGCCAGCCCGGTGTCGACCGCCCGGGTGCGCCGCTGCTCGGCGTCCCGCTCGGCGGTCCGGAAATCCTCCGCCGCGACGACGGCTTCCTTGCCCGCGGCTTCGGCGGCCGCTTCCAGGGCGGCCAGCTCGGCGCGGCGTTCCTCCAGCGCGGAAGCCGCCCAGGCGGTGAGGCGCTGCCACCCCGCCGGGACGTCGTCGCCGTCGAGGGCGGGCGCTCCCAGCTCCACCAGGGGATCCCGCGCCGCCCGCAGGGCCTCGCGCGCCGCCGTGAACGACTTCGCCACGACATCGGCGTCCTGCTGCGCCGCCGCGCGTTCAGCGCGGGCCGCGGCCAGTTCCGCGTCGGCGGCACGCGCGGCTTCGGCGACGCGGGCGCGGCCGTCGATCGTCGCGGAGAGCCACTCGCCGCGTTCGCGGACGGCGGCGACGAGATCGGCGTAGTCCTGCTCGGAGAAAGCGGCCTCGACCGGCCGCCGCAGCACCGCGGACTCGGGCGGACCGGCCACTTCCACCAGCACCGCGCGCAGTTCTTCCGCCTGCGCGGCCGCCGACGCGGCCGAGTCGGCGTCGCGGTCCACGGCCCGTTCGAGCTTGCGCACCACCGATTCGGCCGCCGCGCGGCCGCGTTCGGCGATTTCGACGCGTTCGCGGGCCTCGGCCAGGTGGGCGTGCCCGCCGGCGTCCGGCAGCGTCGCGACCTCCTGCTCGCACACCGGGCACGGGTGCCCGACGGCAAGCCCGGCCCGCAGCACCAGCGCCTGCCCCGTCTGCTCGGCTTCCGCCAGTGCGGTCTTCGCGGCGGCGAGTTCGGCGTCGGCCGCGGCGAGGGCCGCACGCGCCGTTTCGAGCTCGGCCCGGCGGGCGGCCTGCTCCGGCGCGGCCTTGCGCTGCGCGTCGCAGACCGTGTACAGCGTGCGGGCGTCGGACCGGGCGGCCGCGAGCGGAGCGACGTCCGGCTGTGCTTCCAGGGCCCGGCGTGCTTCGCCGTCGGCGGCCTCGGCGGCCTGCAGGCGCGCTTCGGCGGCCGCCGTGCGCTTCGCCACCCGCGCCGATTCCGCCGACAGGTCCCCGAGATCCGCCGGCGGCCGCAGACCGGCGAGGCGGTCTCGGTCCTGCCGGGCACGGGCCGCTTCGGCGGCGGCGTCCTCCGCCGCCCGGGCGGTCCGGTCCCGGTTCTCCCGGGCCACGTCGAGGACGGACACCGCTTCGCTCGCCGCCGTGGCGGCAGCTTCCTTGGCCTGCTTCGCCGCTTTCGCCGCTTCGTCGAGGCGCGGGAGGGCCTGCTCGATGTCGGCGAGTTCGGCGCGCGCGGCCCGGATCCGTTCCAGCTCGCCGCGCGCGGGCGCCGCGGCGAGGGCGGCACGGGCCGCTTCGTCCGCCGTTTCCGCCGTCTCCAACGCGCTCCGGGCGGCGGTGGCCGCGTCCGCCGCCTCGCGACGCCGGGTTTCGAGGTCTTCGACACCGTCCGGGCGTTCCACGGCGTCGAGGACTTCCAGCTCCGCGGTGAGCGTGGCGACGCGTTGGCGGGCTTCTTCGTGCGCGCGGGCGGCTTCGTTCAACGCCGGCAGGGCCGCGTTCACCCGCGCGTCCAGCTCGTCCAGCGCCGTCCTCCGCGCGGCCAGCCCGGCGACGGCCTCTTCGGTGGCGTCGGCGTAGCTGCCGAGCTGTTCGGTGAGGACGGCGGCACGCTGCTTCTGCTGCTCCGCCGTCACGCCGGCCCGGCGGCCGATCCGCTCGTAGACCTCCAGGCCCAGCAGCTTGATGAGGATCTTCTGCCGGTCGGCGGCCTTCGCGTGCAGGAACTCGGCGAAGTCGCCCTGGGGCAGCGCCACGCAGGTGCAGAAGTGCTTGAACGTCAACCCGAGCAGGCGTTCGACCGCCGGGGTGACCTCGGAGTCCGCGGCGACCGGGTCGGCGTCGTCCTCGGGACCGCCGAGCATCGTGGGGTCGACGAGCCGTTCCAGGCGGACGTTCTTGACGCTGACCGTGGGTTTCTTGCCGCCACTGCGCCGGACTTCCCGCACGACGTGGTAGCGCGCGCCGCCGGCGTCGAAGACCAGCCGCACGGTGGCGCGGTTCACCGTCGGGGCGAGCGCGGGCGCGACGAGACCTTCGTGGTCCCAGCGGGCGACCGAGCCGTACAGGGCGAAGGTGAGCGCGTCGATGACCGTGCTCTTGCCCGCGCCGGTCGGCCCGACGAGCGCGAAGTAATCGGTGTCTTCGAAGCTGATCTCGGTCTTCTCGCGGAAGGACGCGAAACCGGTCATCTCCAGCAGCACTGGCCGCACGTCACACCCCGCTCGTCTCTTCGTCGTGCAGCCGCGCGAAAAGCGCCTGCACGCGCTTGTCCTCGATCGTGCGTTCGACGCAGTAGCTCGCGAACAGCTCGCCCGGTGAACGGTCCGCGACCGCGCGGTCGCCGTTCGACGTCGTCACCGGCGCGGCGAACTCCGGGTCGATGCGGATTTCCAGGGCGTTCGGCAGGGCTTCCTGGATCTCCTCGCGCAGCCCGGCCCTGGTCGCTTCGCGGATGTACACGCGGAGGTAGTCCTCGCCGAATTCTTCGGCACGGCCGGTCAGTTCCGCGACCGTGCCGTGGACCGTGCGCAGCTTCCGCCCCGCTTTCAGCGGGATGTCGGTGATCTTCGCCGGCGTCGTGGGACTCACCTCCACCGAGAGCACGACGCTGGTGTTGTCCTGCTCGCCGAAGTCCACGGCGAACGGCGAACCGCTGTAGTGCACCGGGCACGCGGCGGGCAGCGACTGGCGCCGGTGCAGGTGGCCCAGCGCCACGTAGTGCGGGTCGGCGCCGAACGCCGTGGCGGGCACGTGGTACTCGAAGATGGACTGCGCCGCGCGTTCCCCGCCGCCCATCGTCCCGCCGGTCACCGTCAGGTGCGCCATGACGAGGTTCACCGCGCCGGGCGTGAACCCGGTCTTGAGGTGCTCCAGGATGTCGCGCACGCGCTGGTCGTACTCGCCGACGTTGTCCGCCGGCGTCCCCGCGAGCAACTCCGCGGCGCGGACCGCGTAGCGCTGGGAAAGAAAGGGCAGCACGGCGACGTTGACGCGCTCGCCCGTCGAACGCGCGTCGAACGAGACGACGCCACCGTCGTGCACCGGGCGCGGGTCGCCGGTGAGCTGGATGCCCGCGGCCAGCAGCAGCGGCCGGTACGCCTCGAACGTCGCGGCGTGGTCGTGGTTCCCGGCGATGGCGAGCACCTCGGCACCGGTTTCGCGCAGCGCCATCAGCGCCCGCACCACGAGTTCCTGCGCGGCCGCCGACGGCGCCGACGTCTCGTACAGGTCGCCCGCGACGAGGATCGCGTCGAACCGCTCGTCCCGCGCGATCCGGACGATCTCGCCGAGCACGGCCCGCTGCTCGTCGAGGCGGTTGCGCCCCTTGAGCGTCTTGCCGATGTGCCAGTCGGAGGTGTGCAGGAACTTCACACTTCGTCCTTCCGTTCGGGTGGTGGGCGGCGGGCTCAGAACGGCGGCGGGTCGTCGCCGAACGGGTCGCTGCCGCGCGAGGGGAGGCCGGCGAAGGGATCGGATTTCTTCGATGTGGCGGTGGCCGCCGGGATCTGCCCGGCCTCGGAAAGCCGCGTGGCCCAGGCCGGGAACGGGAAGCCGACGGCGATCGGCACCGGGATCTCCGGCTGGCTCACGAACATCGTGCCCGGCGTGGCGAGCGTGGCGCGGACCCGCTGGCTGGCCGGGAGGAAGCCGTACTCGGGCCGCGAAGCCTCGGCGGCGTCGAGGCGGCCGACGATGCGGACCGAGCTGTTGCTGACGATCCGGCGCTCGACCTCGCTGGCCGTCTGCTGCGCGCCGATCAGGATGACGCCGAGGGAACGGCCGCGCTCGGCGATGTCCAGCAGCACCTCCTTGATCGGGCTGCTGCCTTCCCGCGGCGCGTACTTGTTGAGCTCGTCCAGCATGGTGAACAGCAGCCCACCCGGGCCGGCCGCCTCCTTGCGCGCGGTCTCCGCGGCGAGCGTCACGCCGACGACGAACCGCTGCGCGCGCTCGACGAGGTTGTGGATGTCCACCACGGTCACCTGCTGGTTCTCCGTGGACAGCCGGCGCGCCGGGTGGTCGGCGAGGTCACCTCGGATGAGGCCGGACAGCGCGCGCTGGCTGGAACGCAGGCGGCGGATGAAGGCGTTGACCGTGCCTGCGCCGGTGACCGCACCCGCCCAGCTCGCCCGGGTTTCCTCGTCGGTGACGCGTTCGCAGATGACGTCGATGAGCTCGGCGTACGTGCGGCACAGGACGCCGTCGACGTTCGCGGCGCCGTCCTTGCCCGCCGGGGTGCTGTCGAGGCGCAGGCGGTTCGCGACCTGGTGGATGACCATCGTGTACTGGTTGCGCTCGTCTTCGGCGTCGGCGAAGACGTAGGGCAGCAGGTCCTTGGCGCAGAACTCCGCGATGGTCCACCAGAACGCGCCCACGCCCGAGGTCCGCCCGGTCACGTAAGGCTTCCCCGTGGTGTCCGACGGCGTCGGCGGCGCGTAGAAGCCGACGGACGCGAAGGGCTCGGCGGGCAGGCCCAGCTTGAGGTACTCGCCGGTGAGCTTCTCGTCGAGGTGGACGTTCGGGGTGTCGAGGAACAGCAGGTCCTCGCCCTTGACCGAGAAGACGAGGGCCTTGGCGTTGTGGGCGTTCGGCAGGGCGCCGCCACGGAAGATCGAGTGCAGCAGGAACAACGCGAACGACGTCTTCGTGGCCACGCCGGAGACCCCGCTGATGCTGACGTGCGCGCCGCGGGTGCCGTCGAGGAAGTCCATGTTGAGGTAGACGGGTTCGCCGTCGCGGCCCAGGCCCACCGCCACTTGGCGGGTCATGTTGTCGAAGTACAGCGCCTGCGCGCGATCCTCCCCCACGGCCCGGGAGACCTGGCTGCCGGGCTTGGGCGGCACGTAGCACTCGGGCTCGACGCGGGTGGTGGCGATCTCGGCGATCTCCTGCACCTGGGCGGGCAGGACCCCGTCGGAGATCAGGAAGACGTCGCTGCCGAAGCTGGCGCCTTCGTGCCGCGCGGTCACCTGCGTCACCACGCCGTAAGAGGTGACTTCGCCGAGGCCCGGGAGTTCCCGCCGGGTCACGACGACGTCGTCGAGCTGCAGGTAGGCGTCCGGATCGATGGCCACGCAGAACTGCAGCGGTGTCGAGTCCTCGGTGCCTGCCACCCGTCCGACCACGGTGGTGAGCGTCTCCTGGTCCACGGTTCTCCCTGTCCGGCCGGGGTCTTCCTCCCGCGGCAGACTAGCTCGCCGGTACGACAGTCCCGCGCCCAACACGGCGTTGCCGTCACGCCGTCGTCGCAGGCCAAGACTGCGCCGAACGAGTGAGCTCACCCTTCGGGGAGGACCTTTCGTCCCCGGCGCAGGGATTCGCCGGGGACGTACCGGTTGCGCCACAACGCCGTGCCAGGGAGGTCGCGGCGGGCGGGTGCGGCGTTACGGCCTCCGCTTCCGCCCGGCCCCGCGGCCGGGCGCCCGCCGGAGGGCCTCCGGAGCGGGCCGCGATCCCCGGCCGTGGCGCGGGATCGGGCCCGGGTGGGCTCGGCCACACGCCGCGACACCCCGCTCCGGCGTGTCGCGCGAAAAGTTCTCCGGAAGGGCCTCGGGTCCTATATGGACGACCACTGTGGACGGCACTCGCACCGGGTTTTGCCTGCTCAGGGGCATGCCGGGAGTCCGGCCCGCGCGCCGGGCGGCGTCCGGCGAGGGGCTCTCCGGCGGCGGAACCCGCCCCCGCACAAGGAAATATTTCGACCCCCGGTTGGATTTTGTGCGGTATTGGTAATACCGTGTGCAGTGTCGGCCGAGATGGGCCGTGACTAGTAGTTCCACTATGGAGGACTGGAATGACGAACAAGGCCCAGCTGATCGAGGCGCTGTCGGAGCGTCTGGGCGACAAGAAGGTGGCTTCGCAGGCCGTGGACGGTCTGGTGGACATCATCATCCGGACGGTCAACAAGGGCGAAAAGGTCAACATCACCGGCTTCGGGGTGTTCGAGAAGCGCGCCCGCGCCGCTCGCACCGCCCGCAACCCGCGCACCGGTGAGGCCGTCCGCGTCAAGAAGACCAACGTGCCCGCCTTCCGCGCCGGCACCACCTTCAAGGACGTCATCTCCGGCACCAAGAAGCTCCCGAAGGCGACCCCGGTCAAGCGCGCCACCGCCACCACGTCGACCCGCGCCACCGCCACCAAGACGGCGGCCGCGGCGGCTCCGGCCAAGGCCACCACCACCCGCACCACGCGCGCGGCGGCGGCCAAGCCGGCCACCACGCGTTCGACGACCACGCGGACCCGCGCCACCGCGGCGAAGCCGGCCGCCAAGGCCACCACCGCCACCAAGGCCGCCCCGAAGGCGGCCGCGGCGAAGACCACGGCGGCCAAGGCCACCACGGCGAAGGCGACCACCACGCGGGCGAAGACCGCCGCCGCCAAGCCGGCCGCGACCAAGACCGCCGCGGCGAAGAAGCCGGCCGCCGCCAAGGCCCCGGCCAAGCGCACCTCCGCCGCCAAGAAGAAGTAACACCCCCGGCGACGATCGGAAGGGCCCCGCACCTGCCTGGTGCGGGGCCCTTCCGGCGTTTCGGGCGGAAGCGGCGGGGAGCGTGCCGCCGGCCGCACACCGGCAGTCCGGGCGGGAGTCACAGGGACCGCCGCCCACGCCACCGGCCTTCCGGGCGAGAGCGGCAGAGACCGCCGCGCCACACCGGGGCCTTCCGGGCGAGGGCGGCGGAGATCCCCGCGGGCTCACGCACCGGCAATCCAGGCAGGAGCAGCAGCTACCACCGGCTGGCCACGCACCGGCAATCCGGGCAGGAGTCTCAGGAACCACCGCAGCCGCACCCACCAGCAGCCGGGCACGGTCGGCAGAGACCGCCGCGCCACACCGGAGCCTTCCGGCGAGAGCGGCAGAGACCGCCGCGAGCCACACCACCAGCGTTCCGGCCCGGACCGGCGAGCGCCCGCGGCGAACGGCGTGGCAAGCAAACCGGGCTGAGATCCCGCAGGGCTTGCCGGTCAGCCACCCCGGGCCCGGAAGGCCGCCGACCAGCCTGATCCACTCAGCGGCGGCTTGACCGCCGTCCACCGCACCCAGACCGTCGCCCCTCGGAACCACGGCACCCAGGCCGTCGCCCTCGGAACCACCCACCGCCGATTCCCCGCCGATTCCCCCGCCTCCACGGAACCGGTCCCGGTGACCTCTCACCCGATCCCCCGCCGTCCCCCGAAGAATTCACCTCCGCCACACGTTGGGGTGAACGCCCCTTTCACCCCCCGGCGGTTGCGTTCGGTGCTTCGCGGGTAGCCGACGAACACGGAACGCAATCCGACGGCAAGGAGTCGCGATGACGGAGAACGAAAACCGGCCCGAAGGGGACCTCGCCCACAGCCGGCAGCTCATCAAAGAGGCGAAAGAAGCCGCCGCGGAGGCGCACCTGGCCGATCCCGCCGAAGGGGCCGCCGACGAGGCGCTCGCCACGGATCCGCCGTACCACCACGGCGAGCAGGGCTCCACGCCGTCCGGAACGTAGATTCCCGGCGGCATTTCCGCCGGTATTGCCGCTTCCGCCACCGCTGCCGGGCGAAAGCCACGACCGGCCGGAACGGCGGCGGCCGGTCCTATCAGGACCACCCCGGGCCGCCGTCGTTCCGGCTAAACGAGACGGAAATTGCCGTAGGACTCCTCGGGTGGATACACTCCACCGAAGAACGCCGACCATTGTGCAACTTGTCACACGTCGTTCCCCCCGGACGCACATCCAGCTGAGGAGCATTCACGTGGCCCAGAAAGTCCTCGTCGAGATCCTGGACGACATCGACGGCACCACCGCCGCCCAGACCGTTCAGTTCGGCCTCGACGGCGTCACCTACGAAATCGACCTTTCGGACGAGAACGCCACCGCCCTGCGCGACGAACTGGCCCGCTACGTCGCGGCCGGCCGGCGCATCGGCGGCCGCAAGGTCCGCGTCGCCACCGGGCAGTCGACCACGACCAGCACGACCGACCGCGAGCGCAACCAGCAGATCCGCGCTTGGGCCAACGCGAACGGCTACGAGGTCTCCGAACGGGGCCGGCTGTCCTCCGAGGTGATCTCGGCCTACGAGCAGGCCCAGGTCGAAGAGGCCGAGGCGCCCGCCGCGCCGCCGCGCAAGCGTGCTCCGCGCAAGAAGGTCGCCGCCGCCAAGAAGTAACGCGGTGGCCGGGAGATCACTGGGGAGAGATCACCGCAGCGGCGGTGGCCGGGGCTGAACACCCCCGCCACCGCCGTCGGCTTTTGCGGCGGGCGGTGGGAGCCATCACACCGCCCGCGTTGTCATGAATTGTCAGCGCATTCCGCGATGTTTCCGCGAAACCTCACCCGCGCAGCGCCGGCCCGATCCAGCGCCGGACCAGGGCCCGCAGCTCGTCATCGGTGAGCGGCGGCGTCGAGGGGTACTGCAGGAACGACAGGAACAACCGCATCAGGACCTCGGCGAGGCCCTGGAGCTCGTCTTCGGTCGCGATCCCGGCGGCCGCCCAGTCCACCGGCAGGTTGCGGAGGATCCGCGCGCCGTAGGAAAACGCCAGCGGCGAGATGACGCCGTCGGTGAAGAAGTCCGCTTCGCCCGCCTGCAGGAGCAGGCCCATGTGGGGTTCCCCGGGCAACGTCCGCACCGCGAACACCACCGATTCCACCGCGGCTTCGGCCGCCGTGCCGAACGCGGCCAGGTGCCGCTCCATCCGCCCGGCGAACTCCTCGACCCCGGCCAGCGCCACCGCGCGCAGGATGTCCTTCAGGCCCGGGAAGTAACGGTAGACGGTCTGCCGGGTGACGCCCGCCTCGGCGGCGACGTCGGAGAGGCTCGTCTTGGCCAGCCCCGCCCGGTCGAGGCACGCCGTCGCCGCTTCGACGATCCGGCGGCGTGCCTCGTCTTCGGTGCCGGGCGGGTTGCCCTGCCATCCGTGGTGCCCCATACCGCCATCTTCCCCGAGCGGAGCGCTCAGCCCGGGACAGGGGCGCGGTCGCGCCGGTACAGCGCCACCAGCAGCAGGCCGGCCGCGGCGAAACAGGCGAGCGCGTACGGCCCGCTGCCGATCGGGGTGCCGTCCGCGGTGACGCCGTCCTTCGCGGTCAAATAGCCCGGCAGCGCCCCGAGCCAGCACACCGCCATCCCGCCCAGGTAGCAGGCGGGGCAGTACCGCGCGAAGGCCGACAGCGGCTCGCCCGGTTCCCCGGAACGCAAGTGCGCCACGACGATCCAGGCGCCGGCGAGCCACAGCAGGCCCAGTTCGACGCCGAGGATCCACGCGCGCGCGGTGATGTCGTCACCGGCGAAACCCGACGGGATGCCCGCGATCGCCATGGTCGGCGGGGTGAGGACGCCGGCCAGCAGGATGCGCCAGGTCAGCCCGCGCCGCGGCGGGCCGCCCGTCAGGCGCACCACCAGGTAGGTCATCGCGGCCATCGAAACGGAAGCGAACAGCAGCATGCTGTTCACCGGCACCGACGCCAGCGCCGGGTGGTTGACCACCGTGTTGCCCGGGTTCCACGCCCACCACTTCAGCTGCGGGCCGACGTGGTCGAAGACTTCGTAGAACACCTGCAGCACGAAGGCCACGGCCACCGAACCCCGCAGCGCCCCGCGCCGGAAGAGCCCGAGCGAGCGCACGACCTCGTAGGCGAGCTGGCTGATCACCGGGTAGAACGCCACGATGTAGAGCGGCAGCCGGTCCGCCATGAACTGCACGGTGAACCGGTTGTGGGCGAAGATGAAGCCGTACAGCCGGTCGAGCCCGAACCACTCCGGGAAGTACAGCGGCGGCTCGGTGACGAAGAGGTAGACCAGCGAAGCCCACCACAGCGCCAGGTTCACCGGATCGCCTTCGCGGCGGCGGCGGAGTGCGTGCACCAGCGCGAACACCGCGCCGCCGACGATCAGCACTTCCAGCAGCGGCATCGTCCAGTGGGCGAGCGCCCACGGCGGCCGGACCGAAACCACCGGCGAGACGTCGTGGCAGTCGAAGCCGAGACCGCGGGTGACGGCTTCGGCGTCCGGCCCGCACGCCGTGCTCATCGCGCGGTCGCCGTCGCCGCCGAGTAGTCCGTGGCCGGCGGTTCGGCCTGGGGGTCGAACCCGAACGGCACCCGGTGCCGGCCCAGTGCGGCGCGGACGCGGTAGCGCACCAGACCCGCGAGCACGCGCGGGTTGCGCAGCATCCGGCCCAGCGACTCGTCCAGGTTGAACACCTTGGCGAAGTGCTCGTCGACCACCGGGTCCTCGCGCGCGGCGCCGACGACGAGGCTGAACGCCGGGGCCGATGCGGCCTCGACGAGGCGGCGCCGCCACTCCGGCAGCCGCTCGGTGCCGACCGCGCACGCGTAGCCCTGGTCCCGGGCCATCGCCAGGCGCCACGGCACGCGCAGCAATCGGCGTTGCGCGGCGAAGAACCGGGCGGAGAACTTCGCGTCGAGCCGGTCCGCGCGGGACAGGTGCTCGCGCAGCAGCAGGGCCGAAGCCGACGCGGAACTGATGCCCTGGGCGTAGAAGGGGTTGAACGCGCAGATCGAGTCGCCGACGAAGACCAGCCGCCGCGCCCGCGTGCGGAGGCGGTCGTAGCGGCGCCACTTGTTGCCGGTCGACCGGGTGAGGTGGACCGGCGAGGCGGGCGCGCACCGGTCCATGGCGGCCGCGAACAACGGCGTCCGCACCCGGCGTGCCGTCTCGACGAACGCGTCGGTGGTGCTGGGCATCTCCAGGCCCCACGAGCCCATGCAGGCGATGACGCGGTTGCCCTCGATCGGGAAGAAGTTGACCAGGAACTCGTGCTCGGCCGGGTGCTCGCCCCTGTCCGGCGTCGGCATGATCACCAGGTGCTGCCACCACCAGGAAGCCGGGCGTTCGGCGGGCAGGTCGTACCAGCGCGAGGTGTAGGTGACCTTGGCGTCGAGCGTCTGCACTTCCGGTTCCGGCCAGCCGGCCGCGGCCAGCCAGCCGGCGACCGGGGACCCGCGGCCCATGGCGTCCACGACGAAGTCGGCGTCGACGTGCTCGTCGCCGCCGTCGGCGCTGAAGCCGACGCCGGTGATTTCCCCGTCGGCGGTGGTGAGGCCGCGCACGGAGACCCCTTCGCGGACCACGACGTTGGCCAGCTCGCGCACCTTGTCCCGCAGCACGCGTTCGATCAGGATCCGCGAGCCGTAGACCATCGTCATGGCGCTGCGCTTGCGGGCGGACCAGCCCGGCCCGTCGAGGTAGGCGGCGTCCATGGAGGGCATCAGCAACAGCCCGCCCGCCGCGATGAGGTCGTCTTCGAACCCCGGGAACAGCGCGCCGATCGCGCGCCGGCCCGAGTTGAGCAGGAAGTGCGGGTGCTTGCTCTGCGGGACGCCACGGCGGTGCTCGGCCCCGTCGGGCAGTTCGTCGCGTTCCAGCACCAGCACGCGGTCGAAGTGCGGGGCGAGGGCTCCGGCCGCGCACAAACCGGCGGCGCTGCCTCCGAGGACGACGGCGGTCTTGCCGAGCCGCATGCGGATCAACTCCCGTCATTCATACAAAGAGACACCGAATGTATGAATGACCGGCGGCAGGTGTCAAGCCCCGCCTGGCGTCCACAGTGGACAGGTTGGCCGCCCGCCCGCGCCGCCACCGGCCGCGGCGGGCCCGGGCCGGCGGCAAATCACGTGTAGCGAAGCCACCACGTCCTACGATTGAGTGGGTAGCCGGGGTTCGGGGTGGAGGAGCGCGGATGCAGGCACGGATTCGGGTGACCGCGGGGGACTCCCGCGACAGGCTCCGCCCGCTGCTGACCTGGCTGAGGGCCGAAAACGAGCTGCGCGGGCGGCTCGAGCTGACCGGTGCCGCCCCGGCGCCGGACGAGATGGGCGCGGTGGCGGACGTGCTCACCGTGGCGCTCGGCGGCGGGGGCGCGGCGGCGGTGCTCGCCCGGTCGCTGTCGGTCTGGCTCCGGCAGCAGCGCTCGGACACCACGATCGAGATCACCACGGACGGGGACGGCGCCCGCTCGGTGAAGGTCACGGCCCAGCGCGTGGAGGACGCCGAAGCCGTGATCAAGAGCGTTCTCGACGCCGAGCGGGAGAGGTAGCCGGTGCGCCTGCCCGATCCGGGGCGGTCTCGCGTCATCCTCGTCGGCACCGCTCGCTACCCCGACGACGACAACCTGCCGGACCTGCCCGGGGTGCTGGGCAACGTCAGCGGGCTCGCCGACCACCTCACCCGCGAGGGCCTGGGTGGGTTCTCGTCGCGGCACTGCACGGTGATCACCGACCCGGCCAACAGCCACCAGCTCGGTTCCCGGATGGCCGAGATCGCCGAGCAGGCCGAGGACACCCTCCTCGTCTACTACGCCGGGCACGGTCTGGTCGACGCCGACGGCGCGCTGTACCTCGGGCTGTCTTCGACCCGGGCCCAGCGCGTCGCCTATTCGGCGATGCCGCTCACCATGATCGACCGGATCTTCCGCGAAAGCCCGGCGATCCACAACATCCTGATCCTCGACTGCTGCTTCTCCGGCCGCGCCATCGAGGCGATGGCCGATCCCGGTTCCGTCGTGTCCGGGCAGATCGACATCCCCGGGCGCTACACGCTCACGTCGGCCGCGGCCAACGAAACCGCCAACGCCCCGACCGGCGCGACCCACACCGCGTTCACCGGCGAACTCCTGCGGCTCCTCGGCGACGGCCTGACCGACGGCCCCGAACTGCTCACCCTCGCGCAGATCTACCGCCACCTGCTCCGCGCCTTACACGCCCGCGGGCTGCCGAAGCCGCAACGCCGTGGCGGCGGCACCGTGGACGACCTCGCGCTCGCCCGCAACGCCGCCTGGACGGCGGGCCCGCACACCGTTCTCCCGCCCGCGGTGGCCCGCGCCCTGCGGGAACCCCTGCCGCAGGACCGGGCGGAAGCGATCGGCATGCTCGTCACGCTGGTCAAGGGCGACGAGCCGCGGCTGGCCCGCGCGGCGCTCGAGGCGCTGACCGAGCTCACCGACGACGACAGCCGATCCCTGGCGAGCAAGGCGGCCGAAGCGCTCCGGGAGCTCCGCGAGCAGCCGGCCGCCCCGGAACAGCCCGCCCGGCCGCCGGAACCGGAGCAGCCGAAGGCCGACGAGCCGCCGCGGCGGCAGCTGACGTCGGTCGGCATCGACTTCGGCACCACGAACTCCGCCCTCGCCACGCTCGAGAACCGCAGCCCGTTCCTGGTGCCCAACGCCGAAGGAACGCCGACGACGCCGTCGGTCGTCGCGTTCGCGAAGTCGGGCGAAGTCTTCGTCGGGCAGTCGGCGAAGAACCAGGCGGTGACGAACGCGGACCGGACGTTCCGCTCGATCAAGCGGCGCATCGGGACGGACTGGAAGTCGCCGCCGGTCGACGGGCGGCGGTACACGGCGCAGGAGATCGCCGCCCGCGTCCTGGCGAAGCTCAAACACGACGCCGAAGCCGGGCTGAACGCGCGGATCACCGACGTCGTGCTGACCGTGCCCGCCTACTTCACCGACCACCAGCGGCAAGCCACGAAGGAAGCCGCCGAGATCGCCGGGCTGAACGTCCTGCGGCTGCTCAGCGAACCGACCGCGGCGGCGCTGGCCTCCGGGCTGGGCACCACCGACGACGACGTCACGGTGCTCGTCTGCGACCTGGGCGGCGGCACGTTCGACGTCTCGCTGCTGGAGTGCGGCATGGGCATCTTCGAGGTCAGGGCGACCAGCGGCGACAACGAACTCGGCGGCGACGACTGGGACCAGCGGATCGTCGACCACATCGCGGCCCGGTTCCGGCGCGCGCGGGGCATCGACCTCCGGGCCGACCGGATGGCGCTGCAACGGCTCCGGGAGGCCGCGGAGCAGGCCAAGATCGCGTTGTCCAGCGTGCAGCGCACGACGATCGCCCTGCCCTACATCACGGTGAGCGCCGAGAAGGAGCCGTTGCACCTCGACGAGGCCCTCACCCGCGCCGAGCTCGAAAGCATCACCGCGGACCTGCTCGACCGCGTCCGCGGACCGGTCACCGACGTCCTCCGCGAGGCGGGCATCACCGCGGCGCAGATCGACCACGTCCTGTTCGCCGGCGGCGCCGCGCGGATGCCGGCGTTCCTCGCGCTCGTCCGCGAGCTGCTGGACGGGGCCACGCCGAAGCAGCGGTTCAGTTCCAACGAGATCGTCGCCGCCGGCGCCGCCCTGCAGGCGGGGGTGCTGCGCGGCGAGGTGCAGGACACGCTCCTGCTCGACGTGACCCCCGTTTCGCTCGGCATCGAGACCAAGGGCGGGGTGTTCACGAGGCTCATCCCGCGCAACACCGCCTTGCCGTGCAAGCGTTCGGAGATCTTCACCACGGCCGAGGACAACCAGCCGTCCATCCAGGTCAGCGTGTACCAGGGCGAGCGCGAGATCGCGAAGGAGAACCGGCACCTGGGCACGTTCGAGCTGACCGGCCTGCCCCCGGCACCCCGCGGCGTCCCCCAGTTCGAGGTGACGTTCGACCTCGACCCCAACGGCGTGATGCACGTGTCGGCCCGCGACCTCGGCACGGGCAGCGAACAGTCACTGGCCATTTCGGGCGGCGTGGGCCTGTCTCGCGACGAGATCGGCCGCATGGTCCGCGACGCCCGGCGCTGGACCGAGGAGGACCGCCGCCGCCGCGAGGAAGCGGAGCTGCGCAACCGGGCCGAGACATCGATCTACCAGCTCGAGGCCTTCATCGTCGAGCACGGCGGCAAGTTCCCGTTCGCGATGCAGGGCGAGGCCCGCCAGGCCATCGACGCGTTGCGCACCACCCTCACCGGCACGGACGCGGCCGCGATCAAGGCAGCGGCGGACAACCTCGACGAGGTGAGCAGCCGGATCGGCGTGGCGATCTACCAGCAGCGCCCGAGTTTGTAGGAATCGGGAAGCACCGCCATCCGATGGTATTCGGATCCTCGCAGTAACAAATCCCGCTCTGCGCGCGAGTCCGGAAGTAAGCGCAAGCAGGCGGGATGAAGCGGAATGAGTGACCTCGACGACAACAAACCACCGCGGTTCGTGAAACGACGCTCGGGATGGATCTTGGCAGGAGCGTGGTGCGGACTCGGAGCGCTCTCGCTGCTGAGTTTCTTGGTTACCACGCGCGAGCACACGTACCTGGGTTCCCCGACGTCCCAGGTCCCGTCGACCCAGTACGCGAGTACTTTGCCCGAGTCCACCGCGCCGGCGATGCCGCATTCCACCGCACCGAGACCCGCACCCGGGACCTCGAGCGCGCCGGTGTCGAGGTCCCTTGCCGATTTCATCGACGAATGTGAGCTCGGCGCTGCTCATTGGCGAGCCGCTCAGGTGGCTTATCCCCGGAAGCTCGCCTTGGAAAAGGGGGTGCCGCAGGTTTACCTCGCCGCGGTGGACGTCAGGGATTTTCCCGTACCGGTGGCACAGGTCGTTCCCGGCCCGGACCCGGCAGGCGCCGCGATCGAGGTGAAGTGTGCGTTGAGCGCGCGCCTGGTCGCGGACGGGTCGATGACGGTCGACCCGCCGACGTGGACGTTCCGCGAGTTCAACCCGGCCGGGTTCCTCAACTGGACCTGGTCGGTGAACGCGAGCACCGCCGGCGCCCGCCAACTGCGTCTGGAGCTTCAGCCGGCCGTGGTCAGAACCGCGGGCAGGTCCGTCGACGACTACCCGACGGAACAGGTGCTCACCTACTTGACCGATGTCGGCATAACCGATCCGTCGTCACCCTCCCCGTCAGCGCCTCCGTCGGTCTCAGCCGCCGCGGTATCGACGCCGCCACCCACCGTGCCGCCTGGCGGCCAGGGGACGGGCTCCGGGTTCTGGCAGGCGGCAGCGGACAACTGGAAGATCATCACCGGCGTGGCTAGCAGCATCGGCGCCGCGGTCCTCGGTTTGCTCGCCTGGCTGCGAAAGGTCGACAAGGAAGTACGCAGCCTGTGGAAGCCCGGCAAGAAGGCCGCCGCCAAGCCGAAGGCCCAGAAGACCGCCAAACGGAAGTCCGGGAAAACCTGACCTCGACGTGGTCTGCCGATCGATCGCGTCGACGTATGAGGTGACGATCACAGCCGGGCCTGCTGAGGGATCAGCTGCCGGAGACGGCAGCGAGCGTAACCCTCGGCCGCCCCTCCCGCGCACCAAAAAACCCGCCTGACCTGGGTCAGACGGGCTCGGTTACTGCTGGTACCCCCGATGGGATTCGAACCCACGCTACCGGCGTGAGAGGCCGGCGTCCTAGGCCGCTAGACGACGGGGGCTTAGGATCTTCCCTGGTTTCCCAGGGGCTTTTCTGTTTTTCTTGCTGGAGAGAACCTACCAGAAGCGATTTCCCGCTTTGCAGGGGGGTCACTCTCCGCAGCTGGGGTACCAGGACTCGAACCTAGACTAACTGGACCAGAACCAGTCGTGCTGCCAATTACACCATACCCCAGTGAGGTACTGCTCCGGCTGGCCGGTTCAGCACCGCACGAGGAGAAATACTAGAGCACGCCGTTCCGGACCGTGAACGCGGGGGTGCCACTGCCGCGCTGGGCCGGGACGCCGATCGTCGCGTACTCCGAAACCAGCAGCTCAGGCAGCTCGGCGAGGCGGGCCACCGTGTGGACGCCGTCCGGGGCGCGCTCGCCGATGCGGTCGCGGTCGAGCCAGACCGCGCCCAGGCCCGCGTCGCGGGCGCCGATCGCGTCGGTGTCCAGCTTGTCCCCCACGTGGACCGCCTGGGCCGGCGCGCAGCCCAGGCCGAGGCACACCGTGTGGAACATCACCGGGTCGGGCTTGGCCACCCCGAGCTCACCGGCGATGGCGACGTGGTCGAAGAACGGCGCCAGTCCCAGGTCCGCGATCTTCTTCCGCTGGTGGACCCCCGAGGCGTTCGTCACCGCCGCCAGCATCAGGCCGGCGGCGCGCAGCCACTCCAGGCAGTCGAGGACGTCGTCGAACAGCTGCCAGGAGTGGTCGAGCAGCTCTCTTCGGCGACGTTCGAACGAACTCACCTGCTCGGCGTCGGCGCAGATGCCGATTTCGGCGAGGAAGCAGTCGGTGCGCCGCTGGTGCATCGTCGCGTAGTCGAGCTCGCCCGCCACGACGAGGGCGACGTGCTCCTCGGTGATGACGTCCCAGAGCGGCCACAGGTCACCCCGGCCGGTGAGGATGTGGAGGCTCCGGCGGATCGCGGCCGTGCAGTCGATGAGGGTGTCGTCGATGTCCAGGCACACCAGCCGGAGCTCGGGCGGCGCCCAGGGCTCGGACGCCGCCGCGGCGGGCGGGGCGGTTCGCGAAGGGGTCCGGGGTGCCAGGGCGAAATCCACCCAGTGAGGCTAGGGCAACCGCTGCGTTCGCGACGCTGCCAAAGAGGTGATTGCCGCTCGCCTGTTCCGGCGCACCGGCTCTACTCCCAGTTGGCGAACCGTCCCCATTCGGTTATCCGGCCGCGCGCGCCGCCCGGGCCGTCCCCTCCGCCGCGGAAATCGATTCCTCAGCGAAACCCCTTGTCCTGCTTGGGAATTCACTCCGTCCACAAGGGCATCTCCGCATCCCGCCGCCGGAGCGGCGCGCGGCCGGAACACCGTCGACCGACTGTCGCGTTTGGACGGTTTTCGGCAACCGCCGCGCGGCGACGTGGCCGTCGCCCGATCAGCGTATCTCCGGTCACACCCCTTGACGCCGGTGCCACGCGGGTGCATCCTCAACTTATTCAACAAGCGATGAATAAGGGAGATGGTCGAGATGACCGAGCGCACGACCTGCGTCGTCATCGGTGGCGGGCCGGCCGGGATGGTCACGGGGCTGCTGCTGGCCCGGGCCGGCGTCGAAGTGACGGTGCTCGAGAAGCACGCCGATTTCCTCCGCGACTTCCGCGGGGACACGGTCCACCCGTCGACGCTGACGCTGCTCGACGAACTGGGTCTCGGCGAGAAGTTCCACGCGCTGCCGCACAGCGAGCTGCGCTCGGCCGGGTTCCCCCAGGAAGACGGCGAAATGATGAAGCTGGCGGACTTCACCCGGCTCAAGGTGGCCCACCCGTACATCGCGATGGTGCCGCAGTGGGACTTCCTCGACCTGCTCGCCGAAAGCGCGCGCAAGGAGCCGACGTTCGTCCAGCGCATGGAGACCGAGTGCACCGGCCTGGTCCGCGAGCACGGCCGGGTCGCCGGCATCACCTACCGCACGAGCGCCGGGGAGACCGGCGAAATCCGCGCCGACCTGGTGATCGCCGCCGACGGCCGCTGGTCGCTGGCCCGCCGTGAGGCCGGGCTGGTGCCGCGGGAGTACGACTGCCCGTTCGACGTCTGGTGGTTCCGGCTCTCGCGCGGCGAGGCCGAGGAAGGCGGCATGCTGCTGCCGAAGATGCGGGACCGCCGCTTCGCGGTGCCGCTCCCCCGGCCGGACTTCTACCAGGTCGCCTACCTCGCGCCGAAGGGCGACGACCTGCGCACGCAAGGCATCGAGGCGTTCCGGGAGAACGTGTCGCAGATCTGCCCGGAGTTCACCGACCGCGTGCACGAGCTGAAGACGATGGACGACGTCAAGTTCCTCGACGTGCGGCTCAACCTGCTGCGCCGGTGGCACGTCGACGGGCTGCTGTGCATCGGCGACGCGGCGCACGCGATGTCGCCGATCGGCGGCGTGGGCATCAACCTGGCGGTGCAGGACGCGGTCGCGGCGGCGACGCTGCTGGCCGAGCCGCTGCGCCGGGGCCGCCCGACGGAGGCCGAGCTGGCGAAGGTGCGCGCGCGGCGGCTCGCGCCGACGCTGATGGTGCAGGGGCTGCAGCGCCTGATGCACCGGACCGTGGTGCGCGGCGTGATGAACGGCAAGCGCAACGGCCCTCCGGAACCGATGATCAAGCTGTTCGCGCGGTTCCCGCGGCTGTCGTACTTCCCGGCCCGGCTCCTCGGCCTCGGGCTGCGGCCGGAGCACGCTCCGGCGTTCGCCCGGCGGCCGATGGAGCCGGTGGCGCGGGGTTAGACGTTTTCGACCGGGTTGGTCAGGGTGCCGATGCCTTCGATGGTGATCGAGACGCTCTGGCCGCCCTCGATCGGGCCGACGCCCTCGGGTGTGCCGGTGAGGATGATGTCGCCGGGCAGGAGCGTCATCACGCCGGAAATGAACTCGACCAGCTCGGGGATCTTGTGGACGAGGTCCGAAGTACGGCCGTCCTGCTTGAGCTCGCCGTCGACCTCGGCCTTCAGGGCGAGGTCTGAGGCGTCGATCGAGGTCTCGATCCACGGCCCGATCGGGCAGAAGGTGTCGAAGCCCTTGGCGCGGCCCCACTGGCCGTCGGACTTCTGGAGGTCGCGGGCGCTGACGTCGTTGGCGATCGTGTAGCCGAGGATGACGCTCGCGGCGCGGGCGGCCGGCACGTTCTTCACCGGCTGCCCGATGACGATGGCCAGCTCGCCCTCGAAGTCGACGCGGCCGATGCCGGACGGACGCCGGATGGCGGCGTGGGGGCCGATGACCGTGGTCGACGGCTTGAGGAACAGCATGGGGTCGCTGGGCACCTCGTTGCCGAACTCGGCCGCGTGCTTGGCGTAGTTGCGGCCGACGGCGATCACCTTCGACGGCAGGATCGGCGCGAGCAGCCGGACGTCGGCCAGCGGCCACCGCTTGCCGGTGAAGTTCGGCTGGCCGAAGGGGTGTTCGGCGATTTCGAGGACCTGGGCGTCGTCGCCGTCGCCTTCGATCGAGGCGAACGCGACACCACCGGGATGAGCAATACGGGCTAGGCGCACGCAGCAAGTCTACGTGCGCCCGGCCCGTGACTCATGCCACGGTCGTGCTCTTGTGCACCAGCGCGTCGCAGAGGGCCAGCCAGCTGGCCTCGACGATGTTGCCGTGCACGCCGACGGTGGTCCACTCGCGCTCGCCGTCGGTGCTCTCGACCAGGACGCGCGTCACCGCGTCGGTGCCGGGGTGGCCCTGGAGGATGCGCACCTTGTAGTCGGCCAGCTCCACACTGTCCAACCAGGACAGGTGCGGGCTCAGGGCCTTCCGCAGGGCGGCGTCGAGGGCGTGCACCGGTCCGATGCCCTCGGCGGTGGCGATGACGCGCTGGCCGCCGACGTGCACCTTGACCGTCGCCTCGGCCATCACCTCGCCGTCCGGGCGGTGGTCGAGGACCACGCGGTAGGACTCGAGCCGGAACGGCGCTTCGGCGGGGACGTCGGCTTCCTGACGCAGCAGGAGTTCCAGGGAGGCGTCGGCGGCCTCGAAGGACCAGCCTTCGGCTTCGAGGCGCTTGACCTTCGTGATGGCGCTCGTCAGCGCTTCGGGCCGGCCGGCAAGGTCGACCCCGAGCTCACGTCCCTTGAGCTCGAGGCTGGCCCTGCCGGCCATCTCGGTGACCAGTACCCGCATGTCGTTGCCGACGGAAGACGGATCGATGTGGTTGTACAGCAACGGATCCACCTTGATCGCGCTCGCGTGCAGCCCCGCCTTGTGGGCGAAGGCCGACGCCCCTACGTAAGCCTGGTGGGTGTAGGGGGCGAGGTTGGCGATTTCGGCAAGGGCATGGGAGACCCGGGTGAGCTCGGCGGCGCCTCCGGTCGGGAGGACGTCGAGGCCGAGCTTGGTCACCAGGTTTCCCGTCACGGCGAAGAGGTCGGCGTTGCCGGCCCGCTCCCCGTAACCGTTGGCGGTGCACTGGACGTGCGTCACGCCGGCCTGCACCGCGGCGACGGAGTTCGCCACGGCGCAGGAAGTGTCGTCCTGACAGTGGATCCCGAGCCGGAATCCGGTCTTCTCCTTGATTTCCCGCACGGTCTCGGCGAGCCCGAGCGGAAGCTGCCCGCCGTTGGTGTCGCAGAGCACGAGGACGTCGGCACCCGCGTGGGCGGCGGCGTCGAGGACCCTGAGCGAGGTCTCGGGGGAATGCGCGTAGCCGTCGAAGAAGTGTTCGGCGTCGAGGAAGACCCGGCGGCCTTCCCCGGTGAGGAATTCCACGGTGTCCCTGACCATGGCGCAGGCCTCGTCGACGTCGACGCGCAGGGCGCGTTCGATGTGCCGCAGGTCGGACTTGGCGACGAGCGTGACGACCGGCGCTTCGCTGTCGAGCAGAGCCCGCACCTGCGGATCGGCGTCGGCGGTGGTGCCGGCCTTGCGGGTCGCGCCGAACGCGACGAGGGCGGCGTGGCGGAGCTTCAGTTCGCCTTTCGCGGCGCGGGCGAAGAATTCGGTGTCCTTGGGGAGCGCCCCGGGCCAGCCGCCCTCGATGAACCCGACCCCCAGCTCGTCCAGCAACCGCGCGACGGCGAGCTTGTCCTGGACGGAGTAGGAGATGCCCTCCCGCTGAGCACCGTCGCGGAGGGTGGTGTCGTAGAGGTGGAAGGCGTCGCCGAGCGGGGTATCGGCGGGCTCCTTGCGGGTCACGGTCTTCTCCTAGCGTTTCAAGGCAACAAAAAAACCTCCCGCATGGGTGCGAGAGGTTGCGCGCCGGGGGCTCTTGTGGAGCTATCGTCCGGCGCGCTCGTCGATAATGATCGCGAAGCTGGTCACGGTCGCATCATGCCACAGCGGTTCGGAGGAAGTCCAGGAGCTGGGCCAACCTCCCACAATCCGGGAACACGCTGCGGCGACCCTCTCTTCGCGGTCTTTCCGGCCGGGCCGGGAAAGGTTCGCTGGAAGCGGGCCGAATCGCCCCCAAACCCCACCCGTCCCTGGCCAGGTCCGGCAAGTCGTAGGTCATCTGGGGATTCGGAGCCGAGGGCTCGGCGGCCGAAGGTGCAGCTGTCCTGGGTGGTGCCGGGTCTCCTCGGCCAGCGAGCAAGGTCGGCACCCCACCACCGCGTAACCAGAGCCGGGCACCCACCACCCCGAAGCCGGAATTGTGACTACGGCCGGCAGCACCGCGTCAAGGCGGGAAAGCGTGCCTTGACCCGGCACTACCGGCCGCGTTCTGGCTTCGGATCGGGGCGGCGGGGGTCTGGGCGGGGTGCGGGTCATACCGGCAGCCTGCCGAGCACGCCGGTGAGCCACCTGACTGAAAAGGGCCCGCCCACCCCACACGACAAGCCCCACCCATCCCTGGGGGCTGACCCCGGTCCAGTCTATCGCCGCCCACCGACGGAACCGGCCGAAAAGCCGCTCGGACGAGCAGTTCTCCACAGCCCGGCAGCGTTGTGGACAAGATCGCGGCAGCGGCCCGGAGGAGCCGCCCGTCGGGCACAAAAACCCAGCGCCACCAGCGCGCGAAGCTCTCCGAACCGAAGGCTCAGCCGAGCGACGGGCACGAGCCCCTTAGGCGCCAAGCACCCCCGAATCGAAAACTCCAACCGATCGCCGGACACAAACCCCGAAAACCACCCGGAACCCCAACCGAGGCAAGAAACTCCACCCCACCGAAGTCACGGCACCCGACAGGCACGAAAAAGCCCCGCACCACGAGGGCGCGGGGCATTCCCGAGAAACCTCAGCCGGCCGTCCGCACGTTCGACGAAACCAGCGCCGCCAGCCGGTCGCCGATCGCCTGCGTGGCCCCCGGCGAAGACTGGTCCCGCGTGGCCAGATCGAAGGCCACCGACGCCTCGATCCGCCGGGCCGCTTCCTTCTGCCCCAGGTGGTCCAGCAGCAGCGCCACCGAAAGCACCGCCGCCGTCGGGTCCGCCAGGCCCTGCCCCGCGATGTCCGGCGCCGAACCGTGCACGGGCTCGAACATGCTCGGGTTCCGCCGCGTGATGTCGAGGTTGCCGCTCGCCGCCAGGCCGATGCCGCCGGTGACCGCCGCCGCCAGGTCGGTGATGATGTCGCCGAACAGGTTGTCCGTCACGATCACGTCGAACCGGGACGGGTCCGTCACCAGGTGGATGGTCGCCGCGTCCACGTGGGAGTACGCGACCGTCACCTCCGGGTGCTCCAGCGAGACCTCTTCCACGATCCGCGACCACAGCGAGCCCGCGTACTCGAGCACGTTGGTCTTGTGCACCAGCGTCAGGTGCTTGCGCGGGCGGGCCTCGGCGCGGTTGAACGCGTCCGCGACCACGCGCCGGATGCCGAACGCCGTGTTGACGCTGACCTCGGTCGCGATCTCGTGCTCGGTGTCCTTGCGCAGCAGGCCACCGGTTCCCGCGTACGGGCCTTCGGTGCCTTCGCGCACGACGACCATGTCGACGTCGCCCGCGTCGGCCAGCGGGCCACGGACGCCCGGGTAGAGCCGCGCCGGACGCAGGTTGACGTGGTGGTCCATCTCGAACCGCAGGCGCAGCAGCAGGCCGCGCTCGAGGATGCCGCTCGGCACCGTCGGGTCGCCGACCGCGCCCAGCAGGATCGCGTCGTGCTGGCGGAGCTCGCCGAGGACCGACTCCGGGAGCAGCTCACCGGTCGAGTGCCATCGCGCCGCGCCGAGGTCGTAGTTCGTGATCTCCGCCGTCGGTACTACCTCGCCGAGCACCTTCAGCGCCTCGGAGACCACCTCGGGCCCGATCCCGTCTCCTGGGATCACCGCGAGCCGCATCCACACACCTCCGTCGACCGGACCACCGGCCGCACCGATGGCCCACCGCAACAAAACGCCAGCAGCCGGAAGGTTACCGGCCGTAGACAAACCGCCGTAGCCGCACCACCCTTATGCCGCATCCTCCCACGGGGTGAGACACCCAATCGGGTGAATGCAGGCGGGGCGCCCCCGGCGGAAATCCGCCGGAGGCGCCCCTGGTCCTGCACAAATCGATCTTGCCGCAGGTCAGCCGCGACCAGCCCCGATCGGCTGACGCTCGTTCCCCGGCCGGGCGCCCTGCGCGGTGTCCACCTTGACCACGTTCGCGCGGTTGCCCGCGGCGTTGTGGTGCTCGATGGCCAGCAGCCCGAGGGCGTTGTCGGCCGCGGCCGAGGCCGCGTTCCGGGTCACGACCAGCGCCGTGCCCGGCTTCGCGACGTAGCCCAGCGCGGCGTCGCCGCCGCCCTGCACCGCGTAGCCCGGCGCGAGCGCGTCGAACGAAAGCGGCGTGCCGACGTAGTCGATCAGCCCGTTCGTCGTGCCCGGCGCCACGTAGAACCCGCTGACGCCCACCGTGTAGGAGATGCGGTGGCTGTCGGCGTTCGCGTCGATGCCCAGCGCGGCCAGCGAGACCGGCAACGTGATCACGTTCGTGTCGAACACGTTGGTGTCGACGTCGCCGAGCTGGCCGTTGACCGCCTGGACGTCGACGGTCGGGAAGCCCGGGGTCAGCGCGACCGTGGTGGCCAGGAGCACGTCGGTCGACGTCGCCTTGGTCACGTAGGTCTCGAAGTCCGGCTGCCCGTCCCCGGTCGTGTCGATGTCGACGAACGGCGAGGTGTTGCTGCCGATGTTCGCCCAGTCACCCCAGGTGGACAGGCCGAACGCGAGGATCGCGTTCTCCGGCTCGCCCTGCGCCTTCGCCAGCGGAGCGGTGGAGGCCGCGCCGATGTAGCGGAGGTCGCCGCCCTTGGCCGTCTTGTTCAGCGTGCAGTCGGTGACCACGCCCGCGTCGCACTCGGGCAGCTGCGGGGACTCCGCCTGCAGCTCGAGCACGCTGATCAGCGAGCGGTACCGCTGCGCGCCGGCACCCTGGTCGACGCCCTTGCCGGTCAGGTTCAGCACGGCCTGGGTCGCGTCGGGGCCGAACTTCACCGACGGCGGCGTCGAAATCGCCGACACCGGTTTCGGCGCGGAGTAGACCGACACCCGCAGCGGCACCTTGGCGCCGCTCACCGGCGTGAAGGCGACGCGCCCGGAGGCGTCCGCGACGAACTGGCGCGCCAGGCCGGCCTGGGTGGCCGCCATGGTCGGGTCCATGACCTTGCGCAGCGCCTTGGGGTCGGTGATCTTCAGCGTCACCTTCACCTTGGCGGTGCCGCGCGGGGTCAGCTTCACCGACGGCTTGTCCACTGTGTACTCGACGCCCGGCAGCGCGTTGACCGCCTGGTAGGCGACGGAGTACTCGGCCGGGGTGACGCCCTTGTTGACGAGCTTGATCGTCTTCGACAGCGTCACCGGCCCCGAAGCCTCGACCGTGCCGAAGCTGACGCTGACCGCGCCCGGGTCGTCGACGACGTAGGCGAGCACCTGGTTGTCCAGCGCGGCCTTCGCGTCGATCCGGCCGCTGCCGACGCGCTGCGGCGCGTAGGTGTGGCCCGCGCCGTCGCCGACGTCGTGGCCAGCGGTGTCGATGACCGACGCCTTGACCTCCTCGACCGACCAGTCCGGGTGCGACTGGCGGATCAGCGCGGTGATGCCCGCGGTGTGCGGCGCGGCCATCGACGTGCCCGAGAGCACGGTCCGGCCGTTGCCGCTGCCGCGGAACGCCGAGGTGATCGTGTCACCGGGCGCGGCGACGTCCGGCTTGACGGCCGGGCCGCGGGTGCCGCGCGAGGTGAACGAGCTCGGGGTGTCCACGATCGTCTTGTCGAAGGTCTGGATCGAGGCGCGGCCGGCGCCGAACAGCCGGACCTGCAGCGTGCCCGCGGTCAGCGCCGCGCGCAGCGTCTTGGTGGCGGACCCGGTGAACTGGAACACCGGGATCGCCGCGTTGCCCGCGATGCCCGCGCTGAAGTGCTCCAAAGTGGACGAAAGGAGCGCGCCCTTCGCCCCGGCGGTCTGCGCGTTGTTGGCACGGGCGGCCGATCCGCAGGCGCGGGTCGAGTCGTTGTCGTCCCACTCCAGCCAGACGAACTTGCCGGCGGCCTTCGCCTTGTCCTCGGCGGAGTACGGCCCGCAGCCCGCCGCGTTCGCCGCCGACAGGGCGACGACCGGCGCGGTCAGGTCGAGGGTGTCGTAGCCGGTGTAGTTCTGGCTGTACTGGCCGGTCTTCTGGCCCGCGGCGGCCGCCGGGGCCTTGACCTCGGCGGCGTCGCGCAGGATGCCCGCGTCGCGCGTGCTGGCGACGGTGAGCGCCTCGGGGGTGTTGCCCGGGGAGCCGGCGATGTCGTTGATGTCGCCGCCGTTGCCCGCGGAGATCACCGGGAGGACGTTGTTCGCGGCGAGCTTGCGCACGAACAGCGAGTCCGGGTCGTCCGGCGCGCCGAAGTCGGAGCCGAGCGAGAGGTTGACGATGTCGAGGTGGTCGGTGAAGTCGCCGTCGCCGTCCGGGTCGAGTGCCCAGTCCAGCGCCTGCGAGGTGACGTTCGTCGAGCCCGTGCAGCCGAACACCTTGATCGCGTACAGCAGCGACTTCGGCGCCGTGCCCGGGCCGATCTGCATCGCGTCGACCTTCTTGGCGTCGAGCTTCTTGTAGTCGCCCTTGAAGGTCTTGCCGTCGGCGGTGACGCCGAAGCCGCCGATGGTGCCGGCGACGTGCGTGCCGTGCTCACCGCAGGCCAGCGGGTTCGGGTCCGGCTTCGGGGTGGTCTTGCCGGCCGTGGCGGCGTCGTAGTCGTCGCCGACGAGGTCGGTGCCGCCGACGACCTTGGCGCTCGGGAAGAGCGGGGTCGGCTTGGTGGAATCGACGCTCTTGTAGGCGGCCTGCGTGCCGGGGCCGCCGAAGTCGGCGTGGGTGTAGTCGATGCCGTCGTCGATGACGCCGACGCGGACGCCGTCGCCGAACTTGCCGGTCTGCTGCCAGGCGGCGAGGGTGTTGGTCAGCTGCTCGGCGCTGGCGTTGGTGCGGGTCTTCGGCACGACCGTGCGCACCGCGACGACGTCCGCCCGCTTCGCGACCTCGCGCAGCTTCGCGGCGTCGGCGGTGACGACCACGCCGGGGACGGCATTGGCGGTCTGGGTGACGACCTGCGGCTTGGCGTCGGCCGCGCGCAGCTGGCCGACGACGGAGTCGACGGCGGCGGCGGTGTCGGCCTTGGCGGCCTTGGCGGCCCGCTTGGCCTGTTCCTTGCCCTGCGGCTCCGTGGCGGTGAACGCGTCGACGGCCGGCTTCTTCGCCAGCTCGACGAACGCGGTGACCCGGCCCTGCGCGGCCCCCAGACGCGGCGACAGCTTCCCCTGCAGTTTCGCGTCGTCGATCTTGGCGGGTGCGACGCCGTCGGCGAGCGGCACATCGGCTGCGTTCGCGACCGGCGCCCCGAGCGCGGCCGCCAGAACGACGGCGAAGGCCGCCGTCGTGGCGCGCGCGGGGAGGCGGGATCTGCTCATGAGTCGGCCCCTTACTCGAGGTCTGGACCCGAACCTGCCTGCCGCTCCGGACACCCCCGACGGTGAAGCGCGGCAAAGCGCCGTGCCCTCGACGGCGCGTGGTTCGACCTCGCGCAGAGAACTTAATGCCCCAAAACACCTACTTAGGTAGGCAAAGGACTCCGTTATGTAGTTGTGATTGCGCACGAAGGCCCCCTGCCGGGTGACAGGGGGCCTTCGAAAGGGTTACGTCAGTTGAAGTCGACGGCGCGGATCGTGTGCGCCCCGACCGAAGCGCCGATCGGCTCCAGCAGGTGCGCGTCGATGTGGCGGTCGACGCGCAGCAGCATCACCGCGTCGGAACCGTCGGTGGTCTGGCTGATCTGCGCGGCCTCGATGTTGATGCCCGCCTCGCCCAGCAGCGTCCCGACCCGGCCCATCACGCCCGGGCGGTCCGGGTACTCGACCAGCAGCACGGTGCCTTCGGCCCGCAGGTCGAAGCCGCGGCCGTTGACCTCGACCAGCTTCTCGACCTCGTCGAGGCCGGTGACCGAACCGGACACGGTCAGCACCGAGCCGTCGGCGTGCACCGCGCGCACCGTCACCAGGCTGCGGAACTTGGGGCTCTCCGGCTCGGTCTCCAGCTCGACCTGCACGCCCAGCTTCTCCGCCAGCTGCGGCGCGTTGACGAACGTGACCTGGTCCTCGACCACGCCGGTGAACACCCCGCGCAGCGCCGCCAGCTGCAGCACGCCGGTGTCCTCGCTGGTCAGCTCGCCCTTGACCTGCACGGTCACCGTCGCCGGCGACGTCGGGTTGAGCGCCGTCAGCAGCTGGCCGAGCTTCTGCACCAGCGAGAGGTACGGGCGGACGTGCTCGCCGACCGCGCCGCCGCCGGTGACGTTCACCGCGTCCGGGACGAAGTCGCCGCGCAGGGCCAGCAGCACCGACTTCGCGACGTCGGTGCCCGCGCGGTCCTGCGCCTCGGCCGTGGAGGCGCCCAGGTGCGGCGTCACGACGACGTTCTCCAGCTCGAACAGCGGGCTCGACGTCGTCGGCTCGGACTCGAACACGTCGATGCCGGCGCCCCCGACGTGGCCGGAGCGCAGCGCGTCGGCCAGGTCCTGCTCGACGATCAGCCCGCCGCGGGCCGCGTTCACGATGATGACGCCCGGCTTGGTCTTCTTCAGCGCCTCGGCGTCGATGAGGCCCTTGGTCTCCGGCGTCTTCGGCAGGTGGATGGAGATGGCGTCGGCGCGGGTCAGCAGCTCGTCGAGGGTGACGAGCTCGATGCCCAGCTGCGCGGCGCGGGCGGCCGAGACGTAGGGGTCGTAGGCGATGAGCTTCGTGTCGAACGCGGCGAGGCGCTGGGCGAACAGCTGGCCGATCTTGCCGAGGCCGACCACACCGATCGTCTTGCCCTGGAGCTCGACGCCGGAGAACGAGCTGCGCTTCCACTCGCCGCCGCGGAGGCTCTGGTCGGCGGCCGGGACGCGGCGCGCGACCGAGAGCAGCAGGGCGACGGCGTGCTCGGCGGCGGAGACGATGTTCGACGTCGGCGCGTTGACCACCAGGACGCCGCGTTCGGTCGCGGCGGGCACCTCGACGTTGTCGAGGCCGACGCCGGCGCGGGCGACGACCTTGAGCTGCGTGGTGGCCGCGAACACCTCGGCGTTCACCTGGGTGGCGGAGCGGACCAGGAGCGCGTCGGCACTCTTCACCGCCTCGAGCAGCGCGGACCGGTCCGTGCCGTCGACGTGCCGGACCTCCACCTCGTCACCGAAGACACTCAGCACGGAGGGGGCGAGCTTCTCCGCGATGAGGACGACGGGCTTATTGGGCTTGCTCACGATGCGGCTCCCACTATCTGGTCACTTCCAGGACGCTCTGTGTCGACAAACGGTCAAAGCACGTCGTTGTGCCCCGGTCGAGCCGGAGTTTAACGCGCGGTGGCGCCCCTTGGCGTCCCCCGGCGTTAACTCGCCCGTAATCCCTCGAAAACAAGAGCCAGCAGCCGTTGCATGCCCCCTTCGCCGGGCAGGTGCCCGCCCGCCCAGGATGCGGCGTGCAGCAACAGAAGCAGCTCCTCCGCGGTGACGTCCGGACGCAGTTCGCCCGCACGCTTCGCCCGTTCCACCAGCTGGGAACCGAGCTCGCGCATTCCGTGGCACGATTCGTACAACCGGGATGTTTCGTCGTTCAGCGCGTCGGCGGTGAGCTCGACCAGGCCCCGGAAGGTCCCCGTGGCGTCGCCGAGCCCGGCCAGCCAGGTCTGCAGGGCGTTCAGCGGCTCGGGGTGGTCGAGCAGTTCGCGGGCCCGCTCGGCCTGTTCGTCGAACCGGGCGCGCAGGAGCGTCTCGAGCAGCGCGTCCCGCGTCGGGAAGTGCCGGTACAGCGTGCCGATGCCGACGCCGGCGCGGCGCGCGATGTCTTCCAGGGACGCCTCGACGCCGTGTTCGCCGAAGGCGCGCTGGGCCTCTTCGAGGAGGCGCTCGTAGTTGCGGCGGGCGTCCGCACGCATCGGTTTGACGTCGGTCATCGCACTCCCGACCATACCGGGTAGCCAATCGGAGGCTGCCTCCGTATATTAACCGGAGGCAGCCTCAGCTTACTGGAGGGAACTCGAGGATGACCCTGATCGAAGACACCCGGGCCCGGCTCGGCGCGATCGGCGCCTGGTTGCCGAGCGCGCCCCTGCAGCCACCCCCGGACGTCGAACGCACGGCGACGCGCCGGCTCGCCGACGCCGGCTACCGCTCGGTCTGGAGCGGCGAAGGCCCCGGCACGCGGGAGGTGTTCGCCCACTTCGGCGACCTCCTGGCCACGGTGCCGGACGTCGTGCTCGGCACCGGCATCGCGAACACCTGGCTGCGGCGCGGGACGACCGCGTACAAGGGCGGGGCGACGCTCGCTCGGCTTCATCCGGGCCGGTTCGTGCTCGGCGTCGGCGTCGGGCACGCGTTCCAGGCCACGAAGCTCGACGAGGAGTACCGCCCGATCGACCGGATGCGCGCCTATCTGTCCGAAATGGACGCCACGGCGGCCGAAAACCCCGCGCCGGTGGCGTTTCCCCGGGTGCTGGCCGCCGTCGGGCCGAAGATGCTGGAACTCGCCCGCGACCACGCCGACGGCGCGCACCCGTTCGCCCAGCCGGTCTCGCACACGCCGTACGCCCGCGAAATCCTCGGGCCGGACAAGCTGCTGATCCCCCAGCAGACCGTCCTGCTCGGCACGCGCGAAGACGCCCGCGAGAGCGTCCGGCGCCGGGTGGCGCAGTCGCGCGAGTACTCCGTCACCGTCTACCTCGCGGGCTGGAAACGGCTCGGCTACACCGATGCCGACATCGCCGGGCCGAGCGACCGGTTCGTCGACGACCTCGTGCTCTGGGGCGACGCCCCGACCATCGCGAAACGCCTCGGCGAGGTGCTCGACGCGGGCGCGGACCACGTGCTGCTGACGCCGTCCGCGCCCTCGTTCGAGTCCACTGTGGAAACCCTGCTCGCCCTGGCTCCGGAGGTGACCCGATGAGCGTCGGGATCTGGCGGTTCTTCGACGGCGCCCCGATCGGCGCGCTCCGCGAAACGGCCGCCGAGGTGGAGGAACTCGGCTTCGACGCGATCTGGTTCGGCGAGTACGCCGGCCGGGAGGCGTTCACCCAGGCGGCGCTGCTGCTCGCGGCGACCTCCCGGCTCACCGTCGCCACCGGGGTCGCGCGGTTCGACCAGCGCTCCCCGCTCGCCGCGGAAGGCGCCATCCGGGCGCTGGGCGAGGCGTACCCGGGCCGGTTCATCGCCGGGCTGGGCGGGCACCGGCCGGGCGCGCGGCCGCTGACGGCGTTGCGCGAGTACCTCGACGGGATGGACGCGGCCGAGCTGCCGGGCCTGCCCCAGCCATCGCCGCGGCCGCGGCGGGTGCTCGCGGCACTGGGCCCGAAACTGCTGGACCTGGCGGCCGAACGCGCCGACGGCGCGCACCCGTACTTCGTCCCGCCGGAGCACACCGCGATGGCGCGCGAGCGGCTCGGACCGGGCAAGTACCTCGCCGTCGAGCAGGCGGTGCTGCTCGACGCGGCCCCCGAGGCGGCCCGGGAGCACGTCGACGGGTACGTGCGGCTCGCGCGCCACCACCAGGAAAACCTGCGCCGGCTCGGCTTCACCGACGCCGACCTGGCCGACGGTGGCAGCGACCGCCTGGTCGACGCCATCGTGGTGACGGGCGAACAGGCGATCGCGGACCGGATCCGGGCCCACCTCGACGCGGGCGCCGACCACGTCTGCGTCCAGGTACTGGCCCGCACGGAGAAGTCCTACCGCAGGCTGGCCGACCTGCTGCCTTGACCGGGGTACGCTGGCGGGGCGCGGTGCGGGCCGCGTCCCGTCCGCGGAAAGGGCCGAGCCCACCCCCGCTTCACCGCACCACCAGCTCCGCACCTTCTTTCCTGCCCGGTGCCGGCGGACCACGGGCGACGAGGGAAGGAGGCACCATGGGCACGTTGCCCGCGAAACCCAGCCTGGACCAGCTGCGCAAGCGCGCGAAGGACCTCGCGCGCGCCGAAGGCGTCAAACTCGCCGAAGCGCAGTTCCGCATCGCGCGGGACCACGGCTTCCCGAGCTGGCCGAAGCTGCAGGCGTACGTCCGGCGCGTCACCGAGCACGGCGAATCCCTGCAGCACCCGTACCACCAGGACGTCGGGTACTACGCCGAGCGCGCGCTCGGCCTGCTCGCCTCGGCCGAGGACGAGACGCCCTGTGCGAAAGAACCGTTCGAGCGGTGGAACCAGCCGCTCACTCGGGACGGCGCTCGTGCGGTCGTCGCCCGCGAGCACGGTTTCGTTTCGTGGAAAGCACTTCGCGCCCACGTCAAGTCCCTTGTGGACAGCGGGGAGCCGTTCGCCCGCGCGTACCGGGCGATCGAAGCCCGGGACCCGGCCGCGCTCGGGGAACTGCTCGACGAGTTCCCCGGGCTCGTCGCCGCCCGCGGCACCAACGGCAACGACCTGCTCGGCATGGCCGGCGCGACGCACGACGAGCGGCTCAGCCGGCTCCTCCTCGAGCGCGGCGCCGACCCGGCCCGCGGCAACGTCCACGGCTGGACGCCCCTGCACCAGGCCGCCTACAGCAACCTGCCGCTCCTGCTCGACCTGCTCCTGCAGCACGGCGCGCCGGTCGACGTCCCGGCCCGCGGCGACGGCGGCACTCCCCTGGTCGTCGCCCTGTTCTGGGGGCACCGCGAAGCCGCGGAGAAGCTGGCCGGCCACAGCCGGGCACCGGGCAACCTGCGAGTCGCCGCCGGGCTCGGCGACGTCGGTCTCCTCGGCGAACTTCTCGAACCGGGCCACCCGGCGGCCGGTGCCCATCGCGGCTTTTACCGCCCCCACAGCGGTTTCCCGCGCTGGCAGCCGGCGGACGACCCCGCGGAAGCCGTCGACGAAGCCCTCGCCTGGGCGGCCCGCAACGACCGCACCGAAGCCCTGCGCACCCTGGTCGCGCGCGGCGCCGACGTGAACGCCGACGTCTACCGCGGCACGGCGCTGGCCTGGGCGGCCGCGTCGGGCAAGCTCGCCGCCGTCCAGACCCTGCTCGACCTCGGCGCCGACGTGAACTTCCGCGGCACGTTCGGCGGCCCGAACCACGGCGAAGGCGTCACCGCCCTGCACCTGGCCGCGCAGTCCGGCCACCTCGACGTCATCCGAGCCCTGGTCGAAACCGGCGCGGACCTCGGCGCCCGGGACGCGATCTTCGACAGCACCCCGGAGACGTGGGCGGAGGTGTGCGGGCAGCCGGTCGCGCGGGACCTGCTCCGGTAGACAACCGGAGTCTGTAGTCCGTATCTTCGGAGGCGGACTACAGACTCCGTTTTGCCCACTGGGAGGACCCCATGAATTCACCCCGCGACGTCTTCGCCGCGTTGTCCGACGGGATCAGCGAGGGACGCTTCAGCGAGCTCTCCGCGCTCTATGCCGAAGACACCGTCGTCGAACACCCCCAGGCGGTCCCGCGGCCGACGCGCCTGGTCGGCCGCGACGCGGTCCACGAGCGGTTCACCGGCGTCCTCGCCGGGGCGCTGCGGCTCAAGCGCAAGAACGTCGTCGTCCACGAGACGACGGACCCCGAGGTGATCGTCGCCGAATACGACTACGACGCCGAATCGGTGGAGACCGGGCGGACGATCGAGACGGCCAACATCCAGGTCCTGCGCGTCCGCGACGGCCTGATCGCCCACTCTCGCGACTACCACGACTACCTGCGGCTCGCGGTCGTCCGCGACGGCGTCGACCACCTGGTCAAGGCCTATGAGCAGGCGCCGCCGCGCGAGTTGTCGCCGATTCGACCACGGACTTCGAGCGACCCGGCGAGCCGCCGCGGGGTGTTCGAACAGCTCGTCTACGGCGTGTGCGACAAGCGCGGCCCGGAGCTGGCGGACCTCTACGCCGAACCGACGCACGTGACGCACCCGTTCCAGCCGGGCTCGGCCGTGGTGCGGACGCGCGAGGAACTGCGGACGCACTTCGGACAGGCCGCGGCCATGGGCGTCGACTTCGAGGTCGCCGACATCGTCACCTACGAAGGTACCGATCCGGAGGTGCTGATCGCCGAGTTCGCCTACCAGGGCGAGTACGCCGGGCGGCCGGTGCGGATCGCCAACATCTTCGCCATGCGGATCCGGGACGGCCTGGTCGTCGAATCCCGTGACTACGGCGACCACCTCGGCATCGCCGGCGACCTCGGCACGATCCCGGAGCTGGCGGCGAAGCTCTAGGCCTCGGCGAGGTCCTCGGGCAGGTCGAACTCGCCGTCGCGGACGCCCTTCACGAAGGCGTCCCACTCCCCCGGCGTGAAGACGAGGATGACGCCGTCCGGCTTCGCCGACTGCCGCATCGCCGTGTACGTGACGCCGTCGGTGTGCTCGATGAACGCGTATTCGACACAGTCGTCGAGGGTGACGCCTTCGGGCTCGGCCCGGATCCACTCGGCCTTCGTGAAGTCGAGGTGGTGCCGGATGTGCGCCTTGTCGTCGACCGGCTGCTCACTCATGTCTCCAGCGTAGCGAAACGACCACCGAACGCACCGAAGGGGACGCCCGGCACCGGGCGTCCCCTTCGGCGTATGGCCGGGAGAGATCAGGCGGTTTCGGTGATCGGCCGGTCCACCCACGACATCAGGCCGCGGAGCTTCTTGCCGGTCTCCTCGATCGGGTGCTGGTTGCCCTGCTCCTCGAGCTTGGTGAAGTTCGGCCGGCCGGCCTCGTCCTCGGCGACCCATTCGCGGGCGAACGTGCCGTCCTGGATCTCGCCGAGGATCTTCTTCATCTCCTCCTTGACCGCCGGCGAGATGACGCGCGGGCCGCGGGTCAGGTCGCCGTACTCGGCGGTGTCGGAGATCGAGTAGCGCTGGCGCGCGATGCCGCCCTCGTACATCAGGTCGACGATCAGCTTCAGCTCGTGCAGCACCTCGAAGTAGGCGATCTCCGGGGCGTAGCCGGCCTCGGTGAGCACCTCGAAACCGGTCTGCACCAGCGCGGACGCGCCACCGCAGAGCACGGCCTGCTCGCCGAAGAGGTCGGTCTCGGTCTCCTCGGTGAACGTCGTCTTGATGACACCGGCGCGGGCGCCACCGATGGCGGCCGCGTAGGAGAGCGCGAGCGCCTGCGCGTTGCCGGTGGCGTCCTGCTCCACGGCGATGAGCGCCGGGACGCCCTTGCCGTCGACGAACTGGCGGCGGACCAGGTGGCCCGGGCCCTTCGGGGCGACCATCGCGACGTCGACGTTCGACGGCGGCTTGATCAGGTCGTAGCGGATGTTGAAGCCGTGCCCGAAGAAGAGGGCGTCGCCGTCCTTGAGGTTCGGGGCGATGTCCTGCTCGTAGATGAAGCGCTGCTTGGTGTCCGGCGCCAGGATCATGATCAGGTCGGCCTCGGCCGACGCCTCGGCCGGGGTGAGCACGCGCAGGCCCTGCTCCTCGGCCTTCGCCCGCGACTTGGACCCCTCGGGCAGGCCGATGCGGACGTCGACGCCGGAGTCGCGCAGGCTCAGCGAGTGGGCGTGGCCCTGGCTGCCGTAGCCGATGACAGCGACCTTGCGCCCCTGGATGATCGAGAGGTCGGCGTCGTCGTCGTAGAAGATTTCCACTGCCATGGGGGTTACTGCTTCCTTTCCTGACTTACAAAGACTTCGTTACCGCGGTGAGGTCGCGGTGATCGAGCGGGCGCCGCGTCCCACCGCGACCATGCCGGACTGGACCAGCTCGCGGATGCCATAGGGCTCCAGCATCCGCAGCAGGGCGCTGATCTTGTCCGACGTCCCGGTCGCCTCGACGGTGAGCGCCTCCGGGGACACGTCCACCACCTTCGCACGGAAGAGCTGGACGGTTTCGAGGACCTGGCTGCGCACGGTGTTGTCGGCGCGCACCTTCACCAGCAGCAGTTCGCGCTGCACGGCGGTCGACTGCTCCAGCTCGACGATCTTGATCACGTTGACCAGCTTGTTGAGCTGCTTCGTCACCTGTTCGAGCGGTAGCTCTTCCACGGCGACCACGATCGTCATGCGGGACACCTCGGGGTTTTCCGTGGGCCCGACGGCGAGGGACTCGATGTTGAACCCGCGGCGGGAGAACAGCCCCGACACGCGCGCGAGCACACCGGGCTTGTTCTCGACCAGGACACTCAGCGTGTGGACGCTCATCGTCAGCGCTCACCCTCTCCGGCGGCTTCCGCGGCGGCCTCGGTCGTTTCGACCGAAACCTCGTCGTCGTCGAACAGCGGCCGGATGCCCCGGACCGCCATGATCTCGTCGTTGCCGGTGCCCGCGGCGACCATCGGCCACACCTGGGCATCCTTCCCCACGACGAAGTCGATCACGACGGGGCGGTCGTTGATTTCCATCGCGCGGCGGATGGTGGCGTCGACGTCTTCCTTCGTCTCGCACCGCAGGCCGGCGCAGCCCAGCGCCTCGGCCAGCAGCACGAAGTCCGGGATGCGGTGCTTGTGCGTGCCCAGGTCGGTGTTGGAGTACCGCTCCGAGTAGAAGAGGTTCTGCCACTGCCGGACCATGCCCAGGTTGCCGTTGTTGATGACGGCGACCTTGATCGGCGCGCCCTCGATGGCGCAGGTGGCCAGCTCCTGGTTGGTCATCTGGAAGCAGCCGTCGCCGTCGATCGCCCACACCGGGGTGTCCGGGACGCCGAACTGCGCGCCCATCGCGGCGGGCACCGCGAAGCCCATGGTGCCGAGGCCGCCGGAGTTGATCCAGGTGCGCGGGTTCTCGTACTTGACGAACTGCGCGGCCCACATCTGGTGCTGGCCGACGCCGGCGGCGTAGACGGCGTCCGGGCCGACGAGCTCGCCGATGCGCTCGATGACGTACTGCGGCGACAGCGAACCGTCGTCGGGCCACTCGTAGCCGGCCGGGTAGGTCTTGCGCCAGTCGTCGGCCTGGGTCCACCAGTCGGTCAGGTCCGGCCGGCCGCTGTGGTCGAACTCCGTCGTGACGGCGGTGATCAGCTCGTCGATGATCTCCTTGCAGTCGCCCACGATCGGGACGTCGGCCTTGCGGTTCTTGGAGATCTCGGCCGGGTCGATGTCGGCGTGCACGATCGCGGCGTCCGGCGCGAAGGAGGACAGCTGGCCGGTGACCCGGTCGTCGAACCGGGCGCCGAGCGCGATCAGCAGGTCGGCGCGCTGCATGGCGGCGACGGCGGCGACCGAGCCGTGCATGCCCGGCATGCCGAGGTGCTGCGGGTGCGAGTCGGGGAACGCGCCGCGCGCCATCAGCGTGGTGACGACGGGGATGTTCGTCAGCTCGGCGAGCTGCTTCAGCTGCGCGTGCGCCTCCGCCTTGATCACGCCGCCGCCGACGTAGAGCACCGGGCGCCGCGACTTCGCGATCAGCTTCGCGGCTTCGCGGACCTGCTTGCCGTGCGGGCGCAGCGTGGGGCGGTAGCCCGGCAGCCGCAGCTCGGTGGGCCAGGAGAACGAGGTCATCTCCTGCAGCACGTCCTTGGGGATGTCCACCAGGACGGGGCCGGGTCGGCCCGTCGCGGCCAGGTGGAACGCCTCGGCGATGGTCCGCGGGATGTCCGCGGGATCCGTGACGAGGAAGTTGTGCTTGGTGATCGGCATGGTGATGCCGCAGATGTCGGCTTCCTGGAACGCGTCGGTGCCGATCAGCGCGCGGGACTGCTGGCCGGTGATGGCCACGACCGGGACCGAGTCCATGTTCGCGTCGGCGAGCGGGGTGACCAGGTTCGTCGCGCCCGGGCCGGAGGTGGCCATGCAGACGCCGACCTTGCCGGTGGCCTGCGCGTACCCGGTGGCCGCGTGGCCGGCGCCCTGTTCGTGGCGGACCAGGATGTGGCGGACCTTCGTCGAGTCGAGCAGCGGGTCGTAGGCGGGCAGGATGGTGCCGCCCGGAATCCCGAAGACCACCTCGGCGCCGACGGCCTCGAGCGAGCGCACGAGGGACTGGGCGCCGGTGACGCGCACCGGCGTTCCCGCCGGTGGGGCCGGCTTCGGACGTGCTCCGGGCGTTCCGGGCGTCGGCCCGGGCTTCGCGTCGCTGCGCGACGTCGCACTGGTCATCGGATCTGCCTCGTGGGTCTCGGTGTCACTCGTTCGGGTCTTTTTTGAGCTCTATTGGTGCGGTGGGGCGGGGAATCGCTTCCCTAGGGCAACAAAAAACCCTCGCCGACCGTAAGGTCGCACGAGGGTTCGCGCGTCGACGCAGCGGAAAGTCTTCCCTAAGCGTCGACGCGCTTGGGAAGTACGAGGCCGGTCAGCGGTGTCACGGCGACGACGCTAGACCGAACGCCCCGCGGGTGTCAACTCTGCGGGATGGCCTGTCCGCATCGTGGACGTGGGTCACACCGGCGAGACCCGGGTCGGGGCCGGTCAGCGGCGCGGTGCACCATTTCGGGGTGGCCGAAAAACAGCAGGACGAGGGCCGGAAGGCCGTCTTCCGCGTCCCCCGCACGTCCTTCATGGCGATCGCCCTCCTGACGATCTGCGTGACGCCGATCGCGCTCGGGGAGATCCCGTACCTGCAGTGGCTCTACGTCTTCCCGATCGCGCTGGCGGTGTTCGTGGTCCGCCACCGGACGATCGCGACGCGCTCGGGGCTGGAAGTCCGCACGGTGTTCGGCCACCGGGACATCCCGTGGTCGGCGTTGAAGGGGCTCGCGATCACGAAGAAGTCGCGCGTGCAGGCGGTGCTGCGGGACGACACGAAGGTGCCGCTGCCGACCGTCCGGACCCGGCACCTGCCGGTGCTGTCGCTGGTCAGCGAGGGCCTGGTCGCGGACCCGAGCGGGCAGCTGGAGGCCGAGGACATCAAGCCCGGGACGTCACCGAGCGAGTAACCCCGCGGCGGCCCCGGTCTGCCCGGCGGCGTAAATTGGTCCTACCAGTTTCGCTGGCCACCCTTTGACCTGGGAGTTCCCGTGCCGCCTCTCCGTTCCCGGACCACCACCCACGGCCGCAACGCGGCGGGCGCGCGCTCGCTCTGGCGCGCCACGGGCATGACCGACAGCGACTTCGGCAAGCCGATCGTCGCGATCGCCAACTCCTACACCCAGTTCGTGCCCGGCCACGTGCACCTGAAGGACCTCGGCGAGATCGTCGCGGACGCGGTCAAGGAAGCCGGCGGCGTCGCGCGCGAGTTCCACACGATCGCCGTCGACGACGGCATCGCCATGGGCCACTCCGGCATGCTCTACTCGCTGCCCTCGCGCGAGATCATCGCCGACTCGGTGGAGTACATGGTCAACGCGCACCAGGCCGACGCGCTGGTGTGCATCTCCAACTGCGACAAGATCACCCCGGGCATGCTCAACGCGGCGATGCGGCTGAACATCCCCGTGGTCTTCGTCTCGGGCGGCCCGATGGAGGCCGGCAAGGCAGTCGTCGTCGGCGGCGTCGCGCAGGCCCCGACCGACCTGATCACCGCGATCGCGGCGTCGGCGAGCAGCGAGGTCGACGAGGACGGGCTGGCGATCGTCGAGCGTTCGGCCTGCCCGACCTGTGGCTCGTGCTCCGGCATGTTCACCGCGAACTCGATGAACTGCCTCACCGAAGCCCTCGGTTTGTCGCTTCCCGGCAACGGCTCGACGCTGGCGACCCACGCGGCCCGCCGCGCGCTGTTCGAGGAGGCCGGCCGCACGGTGGTCGAGCTCTGCCGCCGTTGGTACGAAAACGACGACGCCTCGGTCCTGCCGCGCTCGATCGCGTCGAAGGCGGCGTTCGAGAACGCGATGGCCCTCGACATGGCCATGGGCGGCTCGACGAACACGGTGCTGCACATCCTCGCGGCCGCCCAGGAGGGCGAGGTCGACTTCACGATCGCCGACATCGACGCGATCGGCCGCCGCGTGCCGTGCCTGTCGAAGGTGGCGCCGAACTCGGACTACCACATGGAGGACGTCCACCGCGCGGGCGGCATCCCGGCAATCCTCGGCGAGCTGTACCGCGGCGGCCTGCTGAACACCGACGTGTGGTCGGTGCACTCCCCCGATCTCGACTCGTGGCTTTCCACCTGGGACATCCGCGCCGCTTCTCCCTCCGAAACGGCTTTGGAGCTCTTCCACGCGGCGCCGGGCGGAGTGCGCACGACGGAGGCGTTCTCGACCTCGAACCGCTGGTCTTCCCTGGACACCGACGCTTCCGGGGGCTGCATCCGCGACGTCGAGCACGCGTACACGAAGGACGGCGGCCTGGCGATCCTCCGCGGAAACCTGGCGGAGAACGGCGCGGTGATCAAGGCCGCGGGCATCGACGAGGACCTGTGGCACTTCGAGGGCCCGGCGCGGGTCCTGGAGAGCCAGGAGGAGGCGGTGTCGGCGATCCTGAAGAAGGAGATCCAGCCGGGCGAGGTCCTGGTGATCCGCTACGAGGGCCCGGCGGGCGGCCCGGGCATGCAGGAGATGCTGCACCCGACGGCGTTCCTGAAGGGCTCGGGCCTGGGCAAGAAGTGCGCCCTGATCACGGACGGCCGCTTCTCGGGCGGCTCGTCGGGCATTTCGGTGGGCCACATTTCCCCGGAGGCGGCGGCGGGCGGCCTGATCGGCCTGGTGGAGAACGGCGACCGCATCCTGCTGGACATCCACGAGCGCCGCCTGGAGCTGCTGGTCTCCCCGGACGTCCTGGCCGAGCGGCGCGCGAAGATGGAGGCGTCGGAGCGGCCCTGGCAGCCGAAGGACCGCCAGCGCCCGGTGACGGCGGCGTTGCGCGCCTACGCCCGGATGGCGACCTCGGCGGACACGGGCGCGGTCCGCGACGTGAACAAGTAGACAGCTCGAAGTTCGAGAAGGCCGTCCCGGCTCGCCGGGGCGGCTTTTTCCATGCCACAACAGCCCTGGCCGCTTGGGGGACCCCCGATTTCAACGTTACTCGCGGCCACCGACAATTCCGGACCCGCGCACCGCAGTTGTCCACAGCCCCGGCCCGAGCCGCCGAGTTGTCCCCAGCCCTACCGTGTCAAGACAATGACCACGACCGCCGCGGCCGCCGCCAGCAGCAACGAAACCAGCCCCAGCGGCAGCGGCCGCTTCCGCCAAGGCGTGTTCCGCTCCAGCGAAATCGGCCCGGCCCCGGTGAACAGCAGGCTCAACGCCGCCGCCCCCAGCAGCAGCTCGAACTCGAACCCCTGGCCCTGTCCCTCGAAGAACCCGCCGTGGAACTTCGCGTACACGGCATTGGCCGCCACCCCGAGCAGCCCGGCCGCGGCCAGCGGCGTGAACAGCCCGACGATCACCAGCACCCCGCCACCCACCTCGGTGATGCCCGTGATCCACGACAGCAGCGTCGTCTGCTTGTGGTAGCCGTAGGTCTCCAGCACCCGCGCGAACCCGCCGATGCCCGGGCCGCCGAAGAGGCCGAACAGGTGCTGCAGCCCGTGCGCGCCCATGGTCGCCCCGAGCGCCACCCGCAGGATCAGCAGGCCGAGGCCCAGCCCGCCCTGGCGCGGGGTGTCGTCCGACCGATCGTCCTCGACGCCCGACAGGAGGCTGGTGGGCTGCTGCGAAAAGTCGTCTCCACTGCTCACCCGCGCAGGTTAGGGGAATCCCGCGGGCCTGGCGAGCTCAGTATTCGCCGTGCACGAGGTTGTCCGGCAGCTCGCCGCCGGCGTACCGGCCGATCTCGGCCGCGGCGACGGCGTAGGAACGGCCCCGCACCCCGCGCACGGCCCCGCCGACGTGCGGTGTCAGCAGCAGCCCTGGCACCGTCCACAGCGGGTGCCCGGCGGGCGGCGGCTCGGGGTCGGTGACGTCGAGGGCGGCCCGCAGCCGGCCCGTGGTCAGTTCGGCGACCAAGGCATCCGTGTCCACGACGGCGCCGCGCGCAACGTTGACCAGCACCGCGCCGTCGCGCATCCGGGCCAGGAACTCCGCGTCGGCCATCCCGCGCGTCCGGGACGTCAGCGGCACCATCAGCACCACGACGTCGTGCAGTTCCAGGAGCCCGGGCAGCTCGCGCACGCCGTGCACGCCCTCGCGCGCGGTCATCCCGACCATCGTGCAGCGCGCGTCGAACGGCTCGAGCCGTCGCCGCAGGTGCTGCCCGAGGTCGCCGGCGCCGACGACGAGCACGCGTTTGCCCTGCAGCGTGTCCGCCGTCTGCCGGTCCCACCGGCCTTCGCGCTGCGCCACGGCGAAGACGTCCAGCTTCCGGTACATCGACAGCAGCGCGGCGACGACCCACTCGGCCGTGCTCCCGCCGTGCGCGCCGCGGCAGGTGGAGAGCAGGACGCCGTCGGGCACCTTGCCGACCCAGTCCTCGGCACCGGCGGACAGCAGCTGAATCAGCTTCAGGTTGGGCAGCGTGCGCCACAGCTCCTCCCCTGGCGGGTGCTTGCCGGGGATGAGCACCTGGGCCTTCGCGGCCTCGGGCGGCACCGGCTCGCCCCACTGGTAGCGCACGGGCAGGACCCGCGGAACCTCGGCGAGCACGGTCATGCCCTCGTCGTCGGGCACCAGCACGGTCAGCGTCATGATCTCCAACGTAATCGAGGAGTACTCACCCATGGTTCACGCACCGGCCCCTAGGCTGGGGGATCATGCGCACCCGCTACCGCCCGGCCCTGCTGGCGATCTTGGCCTGCGGCGTCCTGCTGCCCGCCGGGTGTGCGCGGTTCGACGACACCGCGGCGGGCCAGACGTTCAGCCCCGCCCCCGTGCCGAGCCCCGAGTCTCCCCCCGAGGTCCAGGGCCCCGGCGCGGACTCCGGGAGCGACCCCAAGCAGGCCCGGCCCGGCCAGTCGGCCGCGCCGGTGCCGCCGCCGCAGGGCTGCACGGACTTCGACTCGTCGGTGATCGCGACGTGCCTGGACACCGTCGCCGCGGTGGCCGGCCTGCCGGGTGACGGCTCCACGCCGAGCGCGCTGGCCGGCGAGCGCAAGAGCGGCCGCGTCCTGCTGGCGACGGCCGGCAAGGACGCGACGGACTTCGCGAAGCTCGACGTCCAGGCGGTCGGCGACGGCGGCCTGACCGGGCTCGCGCTCTCGCCCTCGTACGTCGAGGACCAGCTGGTGTTCGCCTACGTCACGACCGCGACCGACAACCGCGTCGTGCGGTTCGCCAAGGGCCAGACGCCGAAGCCGGTGCTCACCGGCATCCCGAAGGGCGCGTCCGGCAACCGCGGCACGATCGGCACCGACAACCGGGGCGCCCTGCTCGTGGCGACCGGCGACGCGGGCGATCCGGGGGCCGCGGCCAACCCGAGCTCCCTCGCCGGGAAGCTGCTGCGGATCGACACCTCCGGCAAGGCCGCGGCGGGCAACCCGAACGGCGCCCTCGTGGTGGCGGCCGGCCTGCACGCCCCGGGCGGGGTGTGCGCGTCGGCCGACGGCGGTCGCGTCTGGGTCACCGACCGCCTCGCCGACAAGGACGCCCTCTACCGGATCCAGGCCGGCCAGCCGCTGACGGCGCCGGCCTGGACGTGGCCGGACAAACCGGGCGTCGCGGGCTGCGCCGACTTCGTCGACGCGAACGGCTCCCTCTCGGTCGGCACGTCACTGGCCGGCAACCTGCAGAACCTGCCGGTGAGCCCGGACGGCGCGATCAGCGGCAAGCCGACGGTCAGCCTCGACGGGGTCGCCGGCAAGCCGCCGGTGACGTACGGGCGGCTGGCCGGCATGAGCATGATCAACCCGCAGCTGGCGGTGGCGGGCACGGTCAACAAGGACGGCGGCGCCCCGGTCTCCAGCGACGACCGCGTCGTGCTGATCACCCCGGCCACCTCCGGCGGCGGCAACGGCAAGGACTGACCTGCGGGTTTCCGCCGATCGCCGATTATCGACCACGGCGTGGACCAGGTCGTCCCAGCAGCGCCGTCCGGCCGGTTTCCGACCGCGCGGCTGCCGCGGCGGCCATCCGGAACCCGCCGCGGCCTGGCCCGGTCAGCTCAGCGGCTTCAGCTCCACCCGCCGTCCCTCGGCCGACGACGTCAGCCCGGCTTCCGCCACTTGCAGTCCCCGGGCGGCGGAGAAGAAGTCGTAGCGGTGTTGCCGCCCGGCGACCACGTCCCGCACGAACTCCTCCCACTGCGCCTTGAAGCCGTTGTCGAACTCGGCGTTGTCCGGCACTTCCTGCCACTGGTCGCGGAACGGCTCGGTGGCCGGCAGGTCCGGGTTCCAGACCGGCTTGGGCGTCGCCGAGCGGTGCTGGACGCGGCAACGCCGCAGCCCGGCGACCGCGCTGCCCTCGGTGCCGTCGACCTGGAACTCGACCAGCTCGTCCCGGAAGACCCGGGTCGACCACGACGAGTTGATCTGTGCGATGACCCCCGACTCCAGTTCGAAGATGCCGTACGCGGCGTCGTCCGCCGTTGCCGCATACGCCTCGCCCTGCTCGTCCCAGCGGCGCGGGATGTGCGTCACCGCCTTCGCCGTCACCGCCGAAACGCGGCCGAAGAGGTTCTCGAGCACGTAGTTCCAGTGGCAGAACATGTCGAGCACGATCCCGCCGCCGTCCTCGGCGCGGTAGTTCCAGCTCGGGCGCTGCGCCTCCTGCCAGTCGCCTTCGAACACCCAGTAGCCGAACTCGCCGCGCACCGACAGGATCCGCCCGAAGAACCCGCCGTCGACCAGCCGGCGCAGCTTCAGCAGCCCGGGCAGGAACAGCTTGTCGTGCACGACGCCGTGGCAGATCCCGGCGTCGCGCGCGAGCCCGGCCAGCTCCAGCGCCGATGTCAGTTTTTCGGCAAGGGGCTTCTCGGCGTACACGTGCTTGCCCGCGGCGATCGCCGCCCGCACCGACGGTTCGCGCGCCGACGTCAGCTGCGCGTCGAAGTAGACGTCGACGTCCTGCAGCGCGGAGCCGGCGTCGGTGGTCCACGCGGTCAGGCCGTGCCGGTCGGCGAGGTCCTTGAGCTTCGCGGCGTTGCGTCCGGCGAGGATCGGCTCGAGCTGGACGCGGCTGCCGTCCGGCAGGGCGACGCCACCCTGTTCGCGGATCGCCAGGACCGACCGGAGCAGGTGCTGCCGGTACCCCATCCGGCCCGTCACCCCGTTGAGCAGCACTCCGATGCTGGACTGGTTCATCACTGCAAGCCTTCCTGGTCGAGCGGGATGTCGTATTCGGTCCGGCGTCCGCACATGCCGTAGCCGTCCGGGTTCGACGGCGTCGCGACCCGCACGCCGGACCGGTCGAGGTGGCTCCCGTCGCCGTCGGCGAGCGCCTCGAGGTGCGCCCCGGTCAGTTCGGCGGCCCGCAGCGCCCCGGCCTGCCAGCGCGGTACCCACTCTCCGACCTTCGGCGCGACGAGCGCGACGGCCGCCCGGTGAAAACCGCGCAGCGGTTCGGGGTCGCTGTCCCGCAGGGCCTCCCGCAGCGGCAGGTACCCCTGAACAGCCAGGTCACGGCGCTGCCGAGCGGCGTGGTCGGTTTTCGGTAAGGCCGCCGCCTCGGCATAGGCGGCCGCGTCGGCGAGCACGTCCGGAGGGAAGGTGAAGACGGCGTCCCCGGCCTCCGGCAGCCCGCTGTTCTGCATGAGGACCGTGACGCGCAAGCCGTCGTCCTGCACCATCCGATGCACGGTGCCGGGCGCGAACCACGCGATCACGCCGGGCTCCAGCGGCGTCTCCGCGTAGCCGTCGACGCTCAGGGTCTGGACGGCACCCCGGCCCCCGGTGACGACGTAGGCCTCGGTGCAGGCGAGGTGGACGTGCGGACTGCCGCCGCAGACACCGTCCTCGGCCGCCCAGTCGTAGGCACGCAGGTGCGAGACGCCGATGCCACCCGGTAGCGGAAAATCGGTCATGCCCAGCCGTGCCCGTCGAGGTAGCGGGTCACCTGGTCGCGGTCCCAAGCCCCATCGGCGACGACGATCCGGTACCGGTAGGCGAAGCTTTCGCCCGGCGGCAGCTCGAATTCGTCGAAAAACGCCCACGAGAAGGCGACCATGGGCTGGTCCCCGGCCCGGACGAACCAGTGCGACTCGTGGATCGCCTTGTCGTTCTCGGGCGCGTGCGCGAAGACCAGTGTCGAATGCGCGTCGACAGCGTCGTGCTCGCCGACGAACGCGAGCCACGGCGCCTGCGTGCCCATCATCGCCTCGCCCTCGAGGTCGCCGGGCCCGAGGACCCGGCCACCGCCGAAGTCCCGGGGCCCCCGCCAGTGCAGGCCGGTGTACCCGGCCAGCTCACGGCCGGCGGTGGTCGGGCTGCCGAACACGAGCGCGGCGTCACGGATGTTCGTCAGCTCGATCCCCCAGTCGAGCGCCCAGGACCCGTGGTCCGGCTCGACCGAGTGGACGACGATGTCGCGCCGCTCCCGCGCCCACTCGTCCCCGCCGTTGGCGACCCAGGTGAGGTCCTCGGTGAAGCTCAGCCGATCGCGTTCGACGGTGAAGCCGGCGAATCCGTCGTGCCGCATGGAGCCGATGCGGTCCGGCAGCTCGTGGTACCAGTCACCGGGGACGTAGGTGTGGCCGCCCCAGAAGTTCTGCCCGGACAGGTGGCTCGACGTCATCTGCAGGCCCTTGTGCCACCGGTGGTCGGCCGGCCGGTAGCCGGTGACGTGCCGGCCGCCGAGGGTCCGCAGCGGGTGGGCGTAGGGCTTGCGCGACTCGAAGGCCACCGGGTCGGGCTTGTACACGTAGGACATCAGCTGGACGCCGCCCGCCTCGACGGACACGTGCTCGCCGTGCCGGTGGGTCACCGTGATCGTCGCACTCATCCGCGGCCTCCGGCCTGGTCGCCCGCCATCGAGCGGTAGAAGGGATCACCCGGCCCGATCTCCCCGCGGCACACCCCGAGCCCGGTGGAGGCGGACTTGTAGAGCGCGGCGATGAACTCCAGCACCTGCCGCCCGTCATCCCCGCTGCACGGCGGCCGCCGCCCGGCCCGGTAGGCGGCGAGGATGGGCGCGAAGGCGGCGGCGTGCGAGCTGTCGACGTCGGCGGCCGGGGTGTGCCACCGTTCGACGGCGGCCTCGTCGACGTGCGGCGCCGGCGTGTAGCGCCAGTCTTTGACGCCGTACCCGTAGAGGTGGCTGAGCTCGGCGGTGCCGCGCTCGCAGTCGATCCGGATCCGGCTCACCTCGTCGGGCGAGAGGACGCTGTTGACGACGGTCGCCAGTGCCCCCGACTCGAACCGGACCAAGGCGGTGGAGACGTCTTCGGTCTCGACGTCGTGCACCAGCCGAGCGGTCATCGCGCGCACCTCCGCCCAGTCGCCGAGCAGGTGGAGCAGCAGATCCATCTGGTGGATGCCGTGGCCCATGGCCGGCCCGCCGCCCTCGGTCTCCCACCGCCCCCGCCACGGCACCGCGTAGTAGGCGTCGTCGCGGTACCAGGTGGTCTGGCAGTGCGCGACGAGCGGACGGCCCAGCTCCCCGCCCGTGAGCAGCTCCCGGAAGTGCGCGGCGGCCGATCCGGACCGCTGCTGGTAGACAAACGCCGCGTACGGACCACCGTCCCGCTCGGCGACGGTCATCTCGTCGTACTCGGCGAGCGACCGGCACGGCGGCTTCTCGCACCAGACCCAGGCGCCGCTCGCGAGCGCCTTCTTGGTCTGCTCGACGTGCAGGCTCGGCGGCGTACAGATCGAGACGAGGTCCGGTTCCTGCTCGGCGAGCAGGGTGCCCAGGTCGTGGTAGGGCTTGGCGTGCGCGGTCCCGGCGCAGAAGGCGGCGACCCGCGCCTGGTCGACGTCGACGGCGGCCACGATGTCGACGTCCTCGCGGTGAGCTTCGAAGGCTGCCCGGTGGCTTTCCGCGATGGCCCCGGTACCGACGACGGCCACCCGTAAGCGCTTTCCCTGAGCCAACCCGGGTCTCCCTCCACGGTTCCGGCGCCCCAGCAGCGCCGATCCGCGCCGCCTGTCCACCCACGGGACGGCGATCTCCGCGGCCTTGGCTGCGCCTTCTCCGACCGTTCCAGAAAGCGCTTTCTCATGCAACGGGCGGCCGTGATGTCAACGTTGTCAACGACCGCGATCCACCGGTCGGACGACTCGCACAGCCGGTCGGAAACTCTCCAGCGGCAAGGCTCTTACCGACCTGACCTTCGCGGGCGCCGCGAAGGTCAGCCGCTCTTGCTGCGGGTCTTGCGCGGCTGCCTGCTCTCGGCCCGCATCGCCCGCATGTCCAGGAAAGCGGCAACACCGGACACGAGCGCCGCGAGCAACCCGAGGAACCGGCCCAGGCCAGGCCCGATGGCGACCCCGGCGGCCTCGAAGATGCCGCGCTGGTCGGCGTCGAACTCCCAGTCCAGGGTGAACCAGCCCAGCACCATCAGCAGCAGCGACGCCGCGGCGACCACCAGCCACAGCTGCGGCAGGCCGCTGATGCGCAGGGTCCGGATCCGCCCGAAAACGACCACGACCAGCCCTGCCAGCAGCAACGGCAGCGGCGGGCACCAGGCGAAGAAGCTCGAGTGCCACGCGTCGCGGACGACGTCACCGTGGGGCAGCTGCGCGAGGATGTCCTCGATGTCCGGTCTGGTGGCGGTCAGGGTGGTCCACGGGAGGAACGTCGAGCCCAGCGCGAGCAGCCCGGCCGCCAAGCCGAGCCACTCGCGCCAGGTGACGCCTTTGACGAACCCCGGCAACGTCAGGAACCGACGCGCTCGATGATCAGTTCACGAACCCGCTTGGCGTCGGCTTGTCCCTTGGTCGCCTTCATGACCGCGCCGACGATGGCACCCGCCGCGGCGACCTTCCCGCCGCGGATCTTCTCCGCGACATCCGGCTGCGCCGACAGGGCCTCGTCGATCGCGGCGAGCAGCGCCGAGTCGTCCGAGACGACCTTCAGCCCTCGCTTCTCGACGACCTCCCGCGGCTCGCCCTCGCCGGCGAGCACGCCCTGGACGACTTCCTTCGCCAGCTTGTTCGTCAGTTCGCCGGACGTGACCAGCCCGATCACCTCGGCCACCTGGGCCGGAGTGATCGCCAGCTCGGCCAGCTCGACCTCGCGGGCGTTGGCCTCCTGGGCGAGGGTGTTCACCCACCACCCACGGGCTTCGTCCGGCGACGCACCGGCCTCGACGGTGGCCGCGACGAGGTCGACGGCGCCGACGTTCAGCAGGTCACGCAGGGCTTCGTCGGAAAGCGACCATTCCTGCTGGATCCGCTTCCGCCGCTCCGAAGGCATTTCCGGCAGCGTCCCGCGCAGCTCCTCGACCCATTCGCGCGAGGGCGCGATCGGGACCAGGTCGGGCTCCGGGAAGTACCGGTAGTCCTCGGCGGTCTCCTTCGTCCGGCCCGACGACGTGGTGCCGTCGGCCTCCTGGAAGTGCCGCGTCTCCTGCTTGATCGAACCGCCCTCGGCGAGGATCGCCGCCTGCCGCGTCATCTCGTAGCGGACGGCGCGCTCGACGCTGCGCAGCGAGTTGACGTTCTTCGTCTCGGTGCGAGTCCCGAACTCGGTCGCGTCCTTCGCCATCAGCGAGACGTTCGCGTCGCACCGCAGCGAGCCCTGGTCCATCCGGACGTCGGACACGTCGAGCGCGCGGAGCAGGTCACGCAGCGCGCTCACGTACGCCCGCGCGACCTCGGGGGCCCGCTCGCCGGTGCCGGTGATCGGCTTTGTCACGATTTCGATCAACGGCACGCCGGCCCGGTTGTAGTCGAGCAGCGAGTGCTCGGCGCCGTGGATCCGCCCGGTGGCGCCACCGACGTGCAGCGACTTGCCGGTGTCCTCCTCCATGTGCGCGCGCTCGATCTCCACGCGCACGACCTCGCCGTCGTCGAGCGTGACGTCGAGGTAGCCGTTGAAGGCGATCGGCTCGTCGTACTGCGACGTCTGGAAGTTCTTCGGCATGTCCGGGTAGAAGTAGTTCTTCCGCGCGAACCGGCACCACTCGGCGATCTCGCAGTTCAGCGCGAGACCGATCCGGATGGCCCCCTCGACGGCCTTGGCGTTGACCGCAGGCAGCGCCCCGGGCAGCCCCAGGCAGGTCGGGCAGACCTTGGTGTTCGGCTCGCCGCCGAACTCGTTCGGGCAGCCGCAGAACATCTTCGTGTTCGTGTTCAGCTCGACGTGCACCTCGAGCCCGAGCACCGGGTCGAACCGCTCGACGACGTCGGCGTAGTCCATCAACTCGGCCACGGCAGTCACTTCGTTCCTCCCAGCTCCGGGACCTTGTGGATGAGAGCCCCACCGGCGGCGGCGTCGCGGGCGGCCTCGTAGGCGGCGCCGACCCGGTACAGCCGGTCGTCGGCGAGCGCCGGGGCCATGATCTGCAGCCCGACCGGCAGGCCGTCCTCGTCGGAGAGCCCGCTCGGCACGCTCATGGCGGCATTGCCGGCGAGGTTCGACGGGATGGTGCACAGGTCGGCGAGGTACATCGCCATCGGGTCGTCGACGCGCTCACCGATCTTGAACGCCGTGGTCGGCGTCGTGGGCGAAACGAGGACATCGACCTGCTGGAAGGCGGCGTCGAAGTCACGCGTGATCAGCGTGCGCACCTTCTGCGCCGAGCCGTAGTAGGCGTCGTAGTAGCCGGACGACAACGCGTAGGTGCCCAGCATGATCCGCCGTTTGACCTCGGCGCCGAACCCCTTCTCCCGGGTCAGCGACATGACCTCTTCGGCACTGTGCGAGCCGTCGTCGGCGACGCGCAGGCCGTAGCGCATGGCGTCGAACCGCGCGAGGTTCGACGAGCACTCGCTCGGCGCGATCAGGTAGTACGCGGGCAGCGCGTAGGCGAAGTTCGGACAAGACACCTCGACGACGTCGGCGCCGAGCGCCCGCAGCTGCTCGACCGCGGCCTGGAACGACCGCAGCACGCCGGCCTGGTAACCGTCGCCGCCGAACTCCTTCACGACGCCGACCTTGACGCCCTTCAGGTCACCGGTCGCGCCCTGGCGCGCAGCGGCGACGACCGGCGGCACCGGCGCGTCGATCGACGTCGAGTCCCGCGGGTCGTACCCGGCGATGACCTCGTGCAGCAGGGCGGCGTCGAGCACCGTCCGCGCGCAGGGCCCGGCCTGGTCGAGCGAGGACGAAAAAGCGACAAGGCCGTACCGCGACACCCCGCCGTAAGTCGGCTTGACCCCGACGGTCCCGGTCACGGCTCCCGGCTGCCGGATCGACCCACCGGTGTCGGTGCCGATGGCGATGGCGGCCTCGAACGCCGCGATCGACGCCGAAGAGCCACCGCCCGACCCGCCCGGGATGCGGGCGTGGTCCCACGGGTTGTGCGTCGGGCCGTAGGCCGAGTTCTCGGTCGACGACCCCATGGCGAACTCGTCCATGTTCGTCTTGCCGAGGATGACGACACCGGCCTCGCGCAGCTTGCGCGTCACGGTCGCGTCGTACGGCGGCAGCCAGCCTTCGAGCGTTTTCGAACCACAGGTCGTCGGCACGCCCTCGGTGGTCAGCACGTCCTTGAGCGCGAGCGGCACGCCCGCCAGCGGGGACGCGGGCGCCTTGCCGTCCGCGAGCCCTTCGTCGACCGCCTTGGCCGCGGCCAGCGCACCCTCCGTGTCGACGTGCAGGAACGCGTGGATGTGGTCGTCGACCTCGGCGATCCGGTCCAGGTGGGCCTGCGTGACCTCGACCGCGGACACCTCGCGCGAGTGGATCTTGTCCGCCAGCTCCGCGGCGGTCAGCTTGATGAGCTCGGTCACTGCTCTTCCCCCAGAATCCGCGGCACCCGGAACCGGCCCTCTTCGGCGGCCGGCGCACCGGCCAGCGCCTGCTGCTGCGTGAGCCCGGGGACGACCACGTCCTGTCGGAAGACGTTCGTCAGCGGCACGGCGTGCGACGTGGGCGGCACGTCGTCGGCGGCGACCTCGCTCACCTTGGCCACCGAGTCCAGGATCTGGTCGAGCTGGCCGGCGAAGACGTCGATTTCGTCGTCGGTCACGGCCAGCCTGGCCAGCTTCGCGAGGTGCGCGACCTCGTCTCGGGAAATGTTGGGCACGCGGGTGACTCCCGGGTTGTGCTGTGCGGGTTGTCTCGGAAGCTGCAAGTCTATGGTGGCGGCGTGGGCGGACTCGACTGGGTTACGCCCGGCGCAGGCCGGCTGCCGTCCGGCGACGCTTACATCCCGCCCGGCGGACAGAAGGTCCCGCGAGCCGGATGGGTCTGTCACAATCGGCGACCGGCATCGAGCGTCCCACGGCAAGGCTGGGACGCCAGAGGTGAGAGGGGCGCGTGGTGTCGTTCCTGATCCGGGTCCTCCTTCCGGACAGCCCGGGGACCCTCGGCGCGGTCGCCACGGCGCTCGGCACGGTAGGCGCCGACATCCTCAGCGTGGACGTCGTCGAACGCGGCAACGGGACCGCCGTCGACGACCTGGTGGTCGAGCTCCCTTCGGGTCGGCTGCCCGACGCGCTGATCACAGCGGCGGAGAGCGTCGAGGGCGTCGAAGTGGACGCGGTCCGTCCCTATGCGGGCGTCCTGGACACGCACCGCGAGCTCGAGCTCGTCGAAGAGATCGCCGCTCAGCCGAAGTCCGGCCTCGACATTCTCGCCGAGGGCGTTCCCCGCATCGTGCGCGCCGGCTGGGCGATGATCGTCGAACATTCGGAAACCGGCGCGGTCCGGCTGGCCTCGTCGAGCGCGGCCCCGGAGACGCCGATCACCGACCTGCCGTGGCTGCCGCTCGAACGCGCGACGGTCCTCGACAGCGAAGACGCCTGGATCCCGGAGACGTGGAAGGAGCTCGGCACCGAGCTCGCCGCGACCCCGCTCGGAAAGCCGGGCAAGGCACTGCTCGTCGCCCGCCCAGGCGGTCCGAACTTCCGCGCCGCCGAGGTCGCCCGGCTCACCCACCTCGCCGGCATCGTCGCGGTCGTCCTCGACGGCTAGCGAGAAGCCCGTCACGTTGCCGAAAAGGGACGAGCCCGCGCGGGCTCGTCCCTTTTCGGCAATGCCCTGGTCAGACCTCGATCTGATAAGCGACGAGCGTGACGTGTGGGAACGGCCGCCAATCCCGCTCGGCCAGACGCGTGAACCCGAGACGCTCGTAGAGCCGGTGCGCGCTGTGCATCCGGTCGAGACTGCTCAGCACCACCTTCCGGAGTCCCAGCGCGCGTGCGCGGTCGAACACCGCCCTGATCAAGGCTTCGCCGACACCCCGGCCGCGCGCCGACGGCGCCACCGCCAGCATCCGGAACTCCAGCTCGCCCGGGCGCGAGATCTCGGCGTACTCGGACCCCGGGTGCACGACCGTCACGGTGCCGACCACCTCCCCGGAGCCGTCCACGGCCACGAGGACCTCGGCAGCCTCGACCCGCCGCGCGACGTCGCGGAGCGTCGCGTCGTAGCCGACGCCGTCGGCCAGGTGCCCATCGGCCTGGTACGCCTGCACCGTGACCTCGCCTGCCGCGGCGTACTCCTCGGCCCGCGGCGGGCGGATCTCGACATCACCCATCCGTCTCCCCAGTCTCTCCTTCGGCGGTCTCGTCGCCGGCCGGCAGCGCCACCTCCCGCGCCGCGTCGGGGCCCTGCTCCAGCAGGACGCGGAAGCCGCCTTCGTCGAGCACCGGCACCTTGAGCTGGACCGCCTTGTCGTATTTCGAACCAGGCGAATCCCCGACGACGACGAACGCGGTCTTCTTCGAGACCGATCCGGCGGCCTTGCCACCGCGGGCCATGATGACCTCCTTGGCCTCGTCGCGCGAGAAGCCGTCGAGCGAGCCCGTCACCACGATCGACAGCCCCTCGAGGTTCCGCGGGATCGAGTCGTCGCGCTCCTCCTCCATCCGCACCCCGGCGCGTCGCCACTTTTCGACGATCTCCCGGTGCCAGCCGACCTCGAACCACTCCTGAGTCGCGCGGGCGATGGTCGGGCCGACGCCGTCGACGTCCGCGAGCTCTTCCTCGGTCGCCTGCTCGATGCGCTCGATCGAGCCGAACTCGCGCGCCAGCGCCTGCGCCGCGGTCGGCCCGACGTGCCGGATCGACAAAGCGACCAGCACCTTCCACAACGGCCGGTCCTTCGCCACCTCCAGGTTGGCGAGCAGCTTCCGCGCGTTCGCCGACAGCTCGCCGGCCTTGGTGCGGAAAAGTTCGACCTCGGCAAGGCTGTCCTCGTCGAGGTCGAAGACGTCGCCCTCGTCGGCGATCACCCGCGCGTCGAGCAGCGCGGCCGCCGCCTCGTACCCGAGGACCTCGATGTCGAAGGCACCGCGGCCGGCCAGGCTGAACAAGCGTTCCCGCAGCTGCGCCGGGCAGAAACGGCTGTTCGGGCAGCGGATGTCCTTGTCACCTTCCTTCTGGTAGGCGAGTTCGGTACCGCAAGCCGGGCAGTGGGTGGGCATGACGAACTCGCGCTCGTCACCGGTCCGCGCGTCCACCACCGGCCCGAGCACCTCGGGGATGACCTCACCGGCCTTCCGGATGACGATCCGGTCGCCGATCAGCACACCCTTGCGCTTGACTTCCTCCTGGTTGTGCAGGGTGGCCCGCGCGACGGTCGACCCGGCGACCTTGACCGGCTCGGTGACGGCGAACGGCGTCACCCGCCCGGTGCGCCCGACGTTGACCTGGATGTCCAGCAGCGTCGTGATGGCTTCTTCGGGCGGGTACTTGTACGCGATCGCCCACCGCGGCGCGCGCGACGTCGTGCCGAGCCGCCGTTGCATCGCCACCCTGTCGACCTTGATGACCACGCCGTCGATCTCGTGTTCGGCGTCGTGCCGGTGTTCACCCCAGTAGGTGATGTGCGCGGTGAGCTGGTCGGCCGACGTCAGGACCTTGCTGTGCGGTGACACCGGAAGCCCCCACGCCGCCAGCGCGTCGTACGCCTCCGACTGGCGCTGGGGCTCGAAGCCGTCGCGCTTGCCGAGCCCGTGGCAGATCAGCCGGAGCCGCCGCTCGCGCGTGATCTTGGGATCCTTCTGGCGCAGCGAGCCGGCCGCGGTGTTGCGCGGGTTCGCGTACGGCGGCTTTCCGGCTTCGACCATCTTCGCGTTCAGCTCGAGAAAGTCCTCGACGCGGAAGTAGACCTCGCCGCGCACCTCGACCAGGGCGGGCACCGGGAACTGGTCGGCGCCGGTCAGCGTCTCCGGGACCTGGTCGAGCGTGCGGACGTTGAGCGTGACGTCCTCGCCGGTCCGTCCGTCGCCGCGGGTGAGCGCCCGGGTGAGGCGGCCGTTTTCGTACAGGAGGTTGATCGCCAGGCCGTCGATCTTCAGCTCGGCCAGGAACTCGGTCTGCCCGACCTCCTTCTCGACGCGCTCCACCCAGGCCAGGAACTCCTCTTGGTCGAACACGTTGTCCAGGCTGAGCATGCGCTCGAGGTGGTCGTATGCGGTGAACTCGGTCGAGAACGTGCCCCCGACCCGCTGGGTCGGCGAATCGGGCGTGACCAGCCCGGGGTACTCGTCCTCGAGCTGCTGCAGTTCGCCCAGCAACTCGTCGAACTGCCCGTCGGAAATGATCGGGGAGTCCAGGACGTAGTAGCGGAACTGGTGGTTGCGCAGTTCCTCGGCGAGGGCGCCGTGCCGCTCACGCACGCCGACCGGGACGTCGGTCACGTCCTCGGCGTTCTGGTCCTGGGGAAGGTCGGTGCTGCTCACGGGTGGTAACCCTAGTCGGCGGTACCGACATTTTCGTCGTGGTTGCCGCCCAGTCCGCGGACCAGTTCACGGAACTCCAGAAGGGTGATGGCACCGGCCGGCTCGGTCTCCGCGGTCTCGACGCGCCGTAACCGTTCCGCGGCGAGCCGTTCACCCAATGTCGCGTCGAGCGGCAGGAAGGTCATGGTCCGCCGGGCGGCGTCATCGAGGTCGCCGAAGCGCGGGTGGAAGACGGCGACGTCGACGACGTGCTCGTCGTCGTCCACCTGGGCGACGACCCGGACATCGGCGAGCGCGATCCGGTGCTCGCCGAGGTTGACCGTGACCTCGGTCGGATCGGGCACCGGCGGGACCGAGTCGTGGTACTCCCAGATCGCGTCGTCCGGCGGCGCGGCGGCCCGCCAGGCGTCGGTGAACGGCCGCACCTCGGGGTCTTCCTGGCCGGTCACGACCAGCGCGTAGATCGCTTGGCGACCACGCTCCAGCGAGAAGTGCAGCCGCGGGTGCAGCGCTTCCACCAGCTCACAGAGCTCGTGCTCGACCCGGTGTGGCTCGCCCTCCCCCAGCGCCGCGCTGACCATCGGCAGCAGCTCGAACCAGCCGTGCCAGAACGCCTCAGCGGCGACTGCCGGATCATCCGGCACGGGCTGCTCGGGCCACGCGGTGCGCGGGTCGGGCGGATCGGCGGCGGCGCTCTTGCGGCGGAACAAACGCATGGTTTCGGGTGGTCCTCGTTCGGTCGGCTACCTCGGCAACGCTACTTGCCTGCCGAGGCGGACGTCGGCGAGTTGCGGAATTCCGTCACCAGCCTTCCGGCGGCTCCACGAAGGCTTTCCCGAGGTCCCGGGTGAGTGACAGGGCCCGGCGCATCCACTCCGGCGTCGCACCGGCGAGGCCGCAGGCGGGCGTCGGCACCGCTCGGTCGGCGAGGACGCTGCGGTTGAAACCGAGCCGGTCGGCCAGCCTGAACGCCGGCTCGCCGACGTCCTTCAGGCTCGGCGAGGCCCCGGACACCGTTGTCGGCACCGCTCCCAGGAAAAGCGTGGCCCCGCCATCCCACACTTCGCCGATCTCGTCGAGGAAGGCGGCGGAGGCACCGTCGAGTGCGGCGAGGTCGAAGGCCACAGCGTCCGCGCCTGCCTCTCGCAGCAGGCCGAGGGGTGGTTTCGCGGCGCAGCAGTGCAGGATCACCGGGCGGTCGGTGATCCGCCGCGCGCCGTCGATCACGGTGGTGAGCAGCTGACGGGCCTCGGGCGCCGGCACCGCGGGGACGCTCCCGTAGCCGGACGGGGTCGACAGGCCGCCGGCCAAGACGGCGGGCAACGACGGTTCATCGAACTGGACCACCACCGGCGCGCCGGTCCTGGCCCGCACTTCCGCGACGTGTTCGGCCAGGCCGTCCAACAGGGACGACGTGAAGTCCCGCAAGGCCCCGCGATCGGTGAGCACTCGATGGCCCCGGGGCAGTTCGATTCCCGCGCCCAGCGTCCACGGCCCGGCCAGCTGAACCTTGAAGACCGGCGGGGTCACCCCGGCCTTTTCGCGTGCCTCCTGCACGGCGTCGAGATCCCAGCGAAGCAGGTCGACGGCCCGGCGATGCTCGTGCCCTGGCCGGGACGCCACGCGGTAGCCACTAGGCACGACGTCGACGGCCAGGTCGACGAGCAGCGCTGCGGTCCGGCCGAGCATGTCCGCGCCGACACCACGGGCCGGCAACTCGGGCAGGTGCGGGAAGTCGGGCAGCTCGCCGAACACGACCGCGGCCGCTTCGGCAGGATCGTTGCCCGGCATCGAGCCGATCGCCGTCGCGGCCCCGCTGGGCCAGATTCGCTCACTCACGACCACCGATTCTGGTCGATCTCCCAGTGCGGGCACCGGCCGGGGCCGCCGGGATGCGGACATTCACCGCATATCCCTTGACGAACACCACGCGCGTGCCCGCGACGATAGGCTGACCGGCCATGACGAGTTCGCCACCGCAGCCGGGCTGGTACCCGGACGCGCGGGACCCCCGTCTGCACCGGTGGTGGGACGGCCAGGCCTGGACTGCTCACACCCGGCCGGCTCAACAATCCCCGCCACCGAGCGATTCCGAACCGATCGAGCTGGACATCGAACGCGCCCACGACCCGGCCCGGATCCAGCACCAGGTCAATCGCGCGACACGCGGCCGAGGCGCCGCGCGCGCCGGGGGCGGGACCCTGTTCACCGAGCCGGTCCTGGTGGTCAACCAGCGCGCCAAGCTGATCGAGATGGCCAACGAGTTCGGCGTCTTCGACCAGCACGGCAACCAGCTCGGTGGGGTCGTCGAGGTGGGTCAGAGCACGCTGAAGAAGGCGATCCGGCTCCTGACCAACTACGACCAGTTCCTGACCCACAAGTTCGAGGTCCGCGACGCCAACCACAGCACCGTGCTGAAGGTGCGCCGGCCGGCGAAGGTGTTCAAGTCCCGGTTCCTGGTCACCAGGGCCGACGAGACGCCGATCGGCGAGATCGTCCAGGAGAACGTCTTCGGCAAGATCCGGTTCGGCTTCATCGTCGACGGCCGGTCGGTCGGCGGGATCTTCGCCGAGAACTGGCGCGCCTGGAACTTTTCGATCCGCGACCACGCCGGTACCGAGGTCGCCCGAGTGACCAAGACCTGGGGCGGGTTCCTCAAAGCCGCCTTCACGACGGCGGACAACTACGTCGTGGAAATCCCCCAGCCGCTGCCGGATCCCCTGGCCAGCATGGTGGTCGCCGCGGCCTTGACGATCGACACCGCCCTGAAGCAGGACACCGACTGAGCGAGTGACCGGCGTCTCATCTCCTCCCGGTGGACAGCGGGCCCGGCACGGCTCAGGGTGAAGAAAGGGCCGGGACGCCGCAGTCTCGCCGGGACGGAGGTCATCGTGGAACCGTTGCCGGAAAGCAGCGACAGGAACTGGACCGAGCCGGGAATCTACGAAGTCTCGTCCGGTGTGTACCGCATCCCGTTGCCGCTGCCCAACGACGCTCTGCGCGCCGTCAACGTCTATGCGGTCACCGACGGCGAGAAGCTGGTTCTGGTCGACTCCGGGTGGGCGCTGACCGTGGCCCGGCAGCAGCTCGCCGACGCCCTGGGCGGGATCGGCGCCGGACTCGCCGACGTCAGCGAGTTCCTCGTCACCCACGTGCATCGGGACCACTACTCGCAGGCGGTGGTCCTCCGTCGTGACTTCGGTTCGAAGATCGCCCTCGGCCAGGACGAAGAACCATCGCTCAAGGCATCCGGCAATCCCGACCGCCTGCCGATGGAAGCCCAGGTCGACCTCTTGTACCAGGCCGGGGCCGTCGAGGTCGTGGAAGCGCTCGCCCGGCAGTTCGGCACGAGCCGGCGACACACGGAAGCCGACCTCTGGGAGGCGCCCGACGAATGGCTGACCCCAGGGCCGCGGCCGATCCTGCCCGGGCGCGAGTTCGACGTCGTCGCCACTCCGGGACACACATCCGGGCACGTCGTCTTCGTCGACGACACGGCCGGCCTGCTGTTCTCCGGTGACCACGTGCTGCCGCACATCACGCCCTCCATCGGGTTCCAACCGGTGCCCGCCGAGTTGCCGCTCAACGACTTCATCGGTTCGCTGCGCCTGGTGCGCGCCATGCCGGATCGCCGGATGCTTCCGGCCCACGGGCCGGTGTCGGAGAGCGTGCACACCCGCGTCGACGAACTGCTGGAGCACCATCGTCAGCGGCTCGAGACGGTGGCCTCGCAAATCGTGGCCGGCGCGACTTGTGCGTATGAAGCCGCGCATCGGATCGGCTGGACCCGCCGCAACCGCAAACTGTCCGAAATGGACTCCTTCAATCAGATGCTCGCCGTCCTGGAAACTGCAGCGCACCTCGACCTCCTGGTCTCCCAAGGGAAGCTGAGCGCCCAGGTGGTCGACGGGGTTCGTCGTTACGCGGTGACCTGACCGACGCGCGCGGTCGGCACAGCAGGTAGTCACCTCGTCGCAATTGGGTCCACCGACCGGCCTCCTGCATACTGGGTGAAATGGAAGTCATCCGACGCGCCCGGGCAACGGACATCGAGGCGCTCGTGCGCCTGTTCGGCGCACCGGGCGAGCCGTTGGCAGCCGCGCTCCGTGAACTCCTGAACACCCCGCACGTCACGCTGGTCGTGGCCGAGGACGACAATGGTGTCGCCGGCACCGCACAGCTGACCGTGCTCCGAGGCCTTGCCTGGGACGGCGCACCCCGCGGCCTGCTCGAGGGCATTCGCGCCGCTCGGCGCGGCGTGACCAGCGCACTCCTGACCTGGGGCATCGACGAAGCCCGCCGGCGCGGGTGCACCCGGATCCACCTCGATTCGGGCCTCAACCGCGGCGACCTGCGGGATTTCTACGCACGCTTCGGTTTCGAGTACAGCTACCAAGGATTCACCCGCGTCCTGTGATACTGACGTCGTGGCCGACTACAGCATCCGCAGGGCACGGCGAGAAGACGTCGCCGCGATAGTGCACATGCTGGCGGATGACCAGCTCGGCGCCACCAGGGACGATCCAGGCGACCTCGAGCCGTACCTGCGCGCCTTCGACGAGATCGACGCGGATCCGAATCAGCTCCTGGTGGTTGTCGCGTCAGGCGACAAGCCGGTCGGCACGTTGCAGCTGACGATCATTCCGGGCCTCGCCAGACGCGGCGCGCTTCGCGGACAGATCGAGGCCGTGCGCATCCACGCAGGCCATCGAGGCGCCGGGCTGGGCGCCGATCTGGTTCGCTGGGCGATCGACGAGTCGCGGCGGCGCGGGTGCTCCCTTGTGCAACTCACTTCGGACACCTCCCGGACGGAAGCACACCGGTTCTACGAGCGGCTCGGATTCGCACCCAGCCACACGGGATTCAAGCTCAAGCTCTGAGAAGCGCCCCCTGTGGAGCATGGCGATGACTGTCTACTTTGGACATCTACCCTCCCATGATCGCGAACGTCCACGTCGCGCAGGATCCCTAAACAATTGCGATTAGTCAAGAGGAAGGGCACGAACGGTCCATTCGTGCGCTTTCGATGACTTTCCTCGCGAGGCGTCGTACCGTCGAACTCATGACCTCTTCACAGCCAGTCCACAAACTCGTCCCGACAACCGGCCAGAGCGCCGACGGCGCACTTCCGTTCGTGCTGCAATCGGTCCGCGCCGACCCGAACACGTTGCAGCGCATGAAAGACGACCAGGTCGTCGACCTGATCCGAGATACCGACGCGGAGATTTCGAAGCTGCAAGCACTGCAGCTGAGAGCGATCGCGGACCTGAGCGTGCGACGGAGACAGGCGCCCAGCGCGTCATCGGAAGTCGCATTGGCCCTGTCCATCACGGAACACCGCGCCAGCGCCATCGTTTCCGCGGCCAACGCGCTGATTGCGCGCCTTCCCCGCATGCTCAACCTCATGGATGACGGCCGGCTCGACCTCTATCGCGCCATGAAAGTCACCGATGCGACAGCATGGCTGTCGCGAGATCACGTTCATGTCGTCGACGCGACGCTCGAGGATCGGGTTCCAGGCCGGAACGCCACCCAGGTCCGCCGGGCCGCGGCCTACGCCGCCGCGCAGGCCGACCCCGAAGGCGCGGCGCTCCGCACCGAGCGAAAGCTCGTCGAGCGACGCCTCACCTTGCACCACCAAGACGCCGGCGTGACCAATCTGTCGGTCAACAACGCACCGACCGAAAAGGCGACCGCCGCCTACGCCAGAGTGGACCAGGCCGCCCGTGCACTGAAGACACCGGACGAACCGCGCACGCTGGATCAGCTCCGCGCTGACGTGGCCATCGATCTGCTGCTCAGCGGCACGGGAGGCCCGAGCGAGCGCGCTGAGGTCTTCCTGCACATCGACCTGGCCACCTACGTCGGGCTCAATCAGACGCCGGCAGCGTTGTCCGGCCGCGGGCCCATCGCGGCGGCACTGGCTCGCCACATCATCGGCCGTGCCGATACGACGCTGCGCCGGGTCCTCACCGACCCGCGAAACGGTCGTGCCGTCGAACTGTCTCCGACTCGCTACTCGCTCGAGCAGGACGAGTTCATCCGGGTTCGCGACCAGGAGTGCCGCCAGCCCGGATGCACCCGTCCCGCACAGAGCTGCGGGACCAAAGCAACTCGCCTGCAGGGCGAGACCGAAGGCGTCGCGGACCAGGCAGTCACCTTCTGCTCGCGGCACAGCAAGCTGAAGGGACAGCCCGGCTGGGACTACGAAGTGACGCCCGCCGGCACCCTCAACGTCACAACACCGGCAGGACAGGTCCAATCGACAACGCCACCGTCGGTGCACCCCGGCCGCCGACAGACGAACCGGCTCCGGAAGAAGCCCCGGAAGTGACCGTTGATCAGCGGGTACCTGCGATCTTCGCGCTGCCGAGGACGACGTCGCCACCTTCAGGATCAGGGCGGTAGAGAACGACGACCTGCCCCGGAGCAACTCCGCGCAGCGGCTCCCGCAAGTGCACCGTCATGGTGTCGTTGTCGACCTCGGCGACCGCATCCACGATCCCTCCGTGGGCCCTGACCTGGACCACGCATTCGGTGGGTTCGGTCAGCGGCCGGCCGCTGGGCCAGATCGCCCGGTCAGCCTCGATCACCTTGACACCGAGCCCGGACACGGACCCGACCTTGACGGAGCCTGACACCGGTTCGAGTGACAGGACGTACCGAGGACGGCCATCCGGCGCCGGAGCATCGATGCCCAGGCCCTTGCGCTGGCCGACCGTGAACCCGTGCACCCCGGTGTGCCGGCCGAGGACCGCACCCGTTTCCGCGTCCACGAGCTCGCCGGGGCGCTGGCCCAGGCGGTTCTCCAGGAACTTCTTGGTGTCACCGTCCGGGATGAAGCAGATGTCGTGGCTGTCCGGCTTGTTGGCAACGGACAGACCTCGTCGCTCCGCCTCGGCCCGCACATCGGTCTTCCAAGACCCGCCCAGGGGGAACATCGCGTGGCTGAGCTGTTCCGGTGTCAGCGAGGCAAGCACGTAGGACTGGTCCTTGCCGCTGTCGGCACTACGACGCAACTCGGGCACGCCGTCCACCACGGAGAGGCGCGCGTAGTGGCCTGTCGCGACCGCATCGAATCCGAGCGCCATCGCCTTTTCGAGGAGCGCCTCGAACTTGATCTTCTCGTTGCAGGTGACACACGGATTCGGGGTGCGACCGGCAGCGTATTCGCCGACGAAGGTCTCAACGACCTCTTCGGTGAAGCGCTCGGCGAAGTCCCAGATATAGAACGGGATTCCGAGGATGTCAGCAGCCCGGCGGGCGTCGTGCGAGTCCTCGATCGTGCAACACCCGCGCGAGCCGGTCCGCAGAGTCCCCGGTTTGGCCGACAGGGCCAGGTGCACACCCACGACGTCGTGCCCGGCGTCGACCGCTCGCGCCGCGGCGACTGCCGAGTCCACTCCTCCGCTCATCGCGGCCAAAACCCGCATTGCCTTACACCTCTTGCTTCTGGATCTGCTTGCGCATTCCGGCGAGGCCGGCCTGCCGGGCGCGCATGACAACGCCACCGATCTCCGTCGCCACGGCCTCGACGTCCGCGGCGGTGGATGTGTGCCCAAGGGAGAAACGAAGGGAACCGCGAGCAGCTGCCGGGTCGGCCCCCATGGCCAGCAGCACGTGGCTCGGCTGGGCGACGCCTGCCGTGCACGCAGACCCCGTCGAGCATTCGATGCCCTTGGCGTCGAGCAGCATCAACAGGCTGTCGCCGGCGCATCCGGGGAAGGTGAAGTGAGCATGGCCGGGCAGCCTCTCGCCACGTCCACCGTTCAGAACGGCATCGGGTACCTCGCGTTGGACAGCCTCGACAAGCCCGTCCCGAAGTTCTTCGACACGCTTCGCGTAGTCGGCTCGAGTCGCGACGCTGGTTCGAACTGCAGCTGCGAAACCCACGATCGCCGGAACGTCCAGCGTGCCGGAGCGGACGTTGCGCTCCTGGCCGCCGCCGTGCAGCAGGGGCGCACAAGGCACGTCACGCCCCAGCAGAAGTGCGCCCACGCCGAACGGGCCGCCGAGCTTGTGTCCGGTCAGGGTGAGCGCGGCGGCGCCGCTGGCGGCGAAGTCGACCGGAGCGGCCCCGACGGCCTGGACCGCGTCGGTGTGGAACGGGATGCCGAACTCGGCGCACACCGCCGCCAGCTCGGCGATCGGGTTGATCGTGCCGACCTCGTTGTTCGCCCACATCACGGTGGCCAACGCCACCGTCTCGGGGTCCGCGGTGATGGCTGCCCGGAGGACGTCGGGCGACACCCGTCCCTGACTGTCGACGTCGAGCAACGTCACCTCGGCGCCGCACTGAGCTTCGAGCCATTCGACGGTGTCCAGCACGGCATGGTGCTCCGCGGCTCCGCACAGGATGCGCCGACGCTGCTCCTGCTCACCCCGACGGGCCCAGTAGATGCCCTTGATCGCGAGGTTGTCGCTCTCGGTGCCCCCGCCGGTGAAGATCACCTCGGAGGGACGCGCGCCCAACGCCTCGGCGATGGTCTCGCGGGCTTCCTCGACCATCCGGCGGGCCCGGCGGCCCGAAGAGTGCAGCGCGGAGGCGTTGCCCACGGTGGACAGCGCCTCGGTCATCGCCGCTATGGCTTCGGGCAACATCGGAGTGGTCGCCGCGTGGTCGAGATAGGTCATCGCTTTTCCAGGGTAGTCCGCTCCAGCGCGTGACGAAGCCCACCCTGGCTCTCGAAGTGGGCTGTCACACCTTTGACGGCCACCGCCCGGTCAACCGGACACCGACCATCGCGAGCGCCACCAAGGCCACTGTGAGCAGGGCCATCGCCGGCGACGGGTCGAGAACCGACCCGACCGTGCCCAGCAGGACACCACCCAGGCCGATCAACAGCGCGGATCCGACCCAGTCCGCGAGTTGCATCGCCGAAGTGTTGAATCCTCGTTCACCCTCGGGTGAGTAGCGGAGCAGGAGGACGGAGATCGCGGGCATCGCGATCCCCATACCCGCGCCGCCGACAGCGCAGGCCACGAACGCGAACCAGCCGGGGAACCACGGCTGGGAGACCAGACCGAAACAGATCAAGCCGGCCGCGACCAGCCCGAATCCGGTGCGCAGAGATGCTTCCCTCGACCAGCCGAGGTATCGGCCTTGTGCGGCCGACGCCGCGGACCAGCCCAGCGCCGTGATCGTCAGCGGCAGGCCGGCGAGAGCAGGGCTGTAACCGTGGACCGCGCTCATCGTCAGCGGGAGATATGCCTCCATCCCCGCGTACGCACCGGCGATCAGGGCACGGGAAGCGACAACCGTCGGCAGGCCGGGGCGTGACGTCAACGTGCCCTCCGGAAGCAGCTTTCGGAGGGCGTAACCCAGCGCGACCAGCCCCACCACGCCGTAGCCGAGGGCGACGAGCGATTGGTGCTGAGCCGCCCACGTCAACGCTGCGACGCCGAGGGCGGCGATGATCGCCTGCGGCACGCTCGCCCGTCGGCCGGCGGTGGCGCGTTCGTGCGCAGGCAGGCGCCGGACGACGACCACCAGCATGAGCACGCCGACGGCCACGAACGGGACCAAGCCGAGGAAGACCCAACGCCAGCCGACACTGACCGTCACGACCCCGGCCACTGAAGGCCCGATGACCGCTGGCAGGACCCAAGCGGCGGCGTTCGCGGCGTAGATGACGGGGCGTTCGTGATCGGTGAACGTCAGCGCGATCAAGAGCGAGACCGAGACGAGGAGCAGCCCCGAACCGAAGCCCTGCAATGCGCGGCCGAGAAGCAACATCGGCATCCCGCTCGCCGTCCCCGCGACCACGAGGCCGGCCGCGAACAACAAAGGGCCGGCGAGCAGCGCCGGCGCGGGGCCGCGGCGGTCGCCGACCCTCCCCGAAAGCACCGTCGCGACGACGCTGGAAATCAGGAAGATCGTGAACGGCCACGAATAAAGCGACAACCCGTCGAGATCGGCGACAAGCGTAGGCATCGCCGTCGCGACGCCCATGCTTTCGAACGCGACCAACGTGACCACGAGCAGCAGCGCGATCGTGGTCAGCCGGTGTTCCGCGGTCCAGAGCACACTTCGGCGACGGGGTGCCGAGTCGATCGTCGAGGCCATGATCAGCAGCGTGCAACCTCCAGCCCGCTGGAGGTCAAGGCGGTTCAGGCGGAGCGGTGTGCCACCGGTTCGAGCGGCAGGTCGCGGACGAGCGCGGCTGCCTCGCCCCGGGAACTCACGTCCAGCTTGTCCAGGATGTTGCGGACGTGGAATTTCACCGTGTGCTCGCTGAGCTGCAGTTGTCCGGCGATCTGCCGGTTTCGCAGCCCCTGGGAGATGCCGGACAGGACCTCCAGCTCGCGTGGGTTGAGCCGGCCGAGGGGACGCAGTTCCGGCGGCTCGGCCACGCCGAGCGGGAGGACTGCCGTGACCGTCGTACCCCAGTCCGGCACGGCGTCGACCTCCCAGTGGCCACCGAGAGCGGTGAGGCGCTCGGTCAGGCGTCGGGGCGGGATCGCGTCGGCGACTTCGGGGCAGTCGTCGCGGACCGTGATCCGCAGGACCGGTCCGTCCACGCGCCAGGATGCCCTCAAGCGCGTGGTCGCCGGACGGTCCAACGCCGCGAGCACCAGGCCGCGGGTCAGCGTCCGCGCCGTGTGGGCGATGTCCTGTGGAAGGGACGCGTTACCGACCGGGTCGACGAGGTCGACGTCGACTTCCGTGTGCCGGATCAGGTCGGTCAGTTGGGTCTTGAGGACGGCGAATGCCGAGTCGGCCTGCTCGGCGGACAGGACCTGGTCGCGGTCGACGACGCCTTTGAGCTCCACCAGCGCGCCGGTGGCGAGGTCGACCGCGGTGCGGCGGGCGGCGGCGTCGGAGAGCCGGCCGGAGCGCAGGACCGACAGGAGGGTGACGAGGGTCGCCGCGTGCGCCTGGCCGAGGTCGGTGATCACCTGGGCGCGGGCGGAGGCCGCGGCGAGGCTGCCGGCCAGGACGTCCGGCCCAGGGTCTGTCGCCCGCTGGCCCGCGTCGGTGCTGACGATGTGCCACAGCCGGGCCGCCAGCTCCAGCTCCGCGGGCGGCGGCTCTGCGGCCTCCGGCACCACGGCGATCACCGCGCCCTGGCCGACGGCCGGTGTCGAAGCCAGCAGGACCAGGCGACGCTCGACGCCCCCGAGCACGCCGTCGGTCACCAGCGCCTTGCCCGGCTCGCTGCGGTCGACCAGCCGCTGCAGCTCGACGCTCGTCACGGCCTGCGTGATCGCTTCGTCGCCGATGGCCTTCAGAGGGCTGCGGGGGCAATCGCCCGTCTGCATCGCGGCCGCGCGGTGCGGGATCAGCCTGCCCAGCTCGGCGGCGAACCGGCTGAGCAGTTGGGGCCGCGGCGCCGACAGGAGCCGCTCGACGACGTCCAGTACGTGTCGCGGATCCGACCAGGAAGCGTCCATGGCCTCCAAGGTAGGCGCGTCCGCGGTCCGGCGACCTGCTCGTCCGGCTAGTGAACACTGCTCGTCCGGGCGGTTCGGCGGCTCCGGTGGGCGAGTTGACTTCCGGGGGAGGACATTCGAACCGAAGGTCACGAATCAAGGAGCGACGAAGACCATGCGAGCGATCATCTTCTCCGCATACGGCGGACCGGAAGTCCTGCAGCTGTCCGACGTCCCGGTGCCGGAGCCGGGTCCCGGGCAGGTGCGGCTGGCCGTGCGGGTCGCCGGGGTCAACCCGATCGACTGGAAGATCCGCAACGGCGCCATGCAGCAGAACTTCCCGGTCACGTTCCCGCACATCCCGGGTGCCGAGGTCGCCGGGGTAGTCGACGCCGTCGGGGAGGGCGCGGACTTCGCCGTGGGTGACGAGGTCTTCGGCTGGTCGGAGACCGGCGCCTACGCCGAGTACGCGCTCGCGAAGGCGATCGCGCCGAAGCCCGCGAGTCTTTCGTGGGCGGACGCCGCCGCGTTGCCGGTCGCCGGCGAGACAGCGCTTCGCGTCCTCGGGCAGCTCGGGGTCCGCGAGGGTGAGACGCTCCTGCTCCACGGCGCCAGCGGGACGGTCGGGCGGTTTGCCGCTCAGGTCGCCGTTGCCCAGGGCGTGACCGTCATCGGAACCGGAGGAAGCCGGAGCCTCGACGACCTCAAATCGCTGGGCGTCGTTCCCGTGCTCTACGGCGAAGGCTGGGTGGAGCGGGTCCGCGAGGCGACGGGCGGGCAGGTGGACGCCGTTTTCGACGCCGCCGGGCACGGGGTGCTGCCGGGGTCCGTCGAACTGCGGGGCACCAAGGACCGCATCGTCACCATCGCCGATGCCGCCGCCTTTGAGCTGGGGATCCCGTTCTCCAGCGGGGGCGAGCAGAGCCGCGAGGTCCTCACCGGGATCGCCGGCTGGGTGACCGATCGCGGGGTCGGCATCGCGCAGGGCAAGAGCTATCCGCTGGCCGAGGCGGCCGCGGCGCAGGTCGAAAGCGAGGACGGGCACCCTGGCGGAAAATTGACCATCACCGTCGGCTGACCGAATGCGAGCCCAATCCGGGCCTGTCGCCGGATCGCGGCGACAGGGCCCGGATCACTTCGCGGGAGGCGAAGCCAGTGGGGCCGCCTGGCGGCGCGAGGCCCGGCGCCGCTGCTGGGCCGGGATCTGCACCGTGCCCAGCGCGGAATGGACCGCCGCCTCGGCGAGGTCGGCCAGCTCGCGACGAGTCTCCGCGCGGCCGGGGGCGATCTCCGGACAGACGTGGATCTCGAGCACCAGACCGCGCAGGGCCGCCACGCGGCGCAGGGACGCGATCAGCGACTCCGGCCCGATGAACGCCGGGCGGCTGGTCTCGCGGCCGTCGGCGAGGCGGTAGCGCAACGCGATCGGGCGCACCGGGACACCGCCGTCGATGGCCGCCTGGAACGTCGCCGTCGTGAAGCGGCCCGAGGCCAGACCGCACCACGTCGTGCCCTCCGGCGTCACGCTCACCAGCGAGCCCGTCCTCAGCGCCTCGGCCAGCGACGCCATCGTGGCCGGCAACGTCGTCAGCCGCTCGCGGTCGAGGAAGATGCTGCCGCCGCGGCGGACCAGGCCGCCGAGCACCGGCCAGCCGGCAATCTCCGTTTTGGCCAGCGCGCGCATCGGCCGCAGCGCGTTGATCGCGACGATGTCCAACCACGAGATGTGGTTGTTGACCACCAGCGCGCCACGGCCAGCAGGCGCCGTCAGGAAGTCGGCGCCGCCCCGGATGTCCAGCCGGACGCCGAACGCCCGAAGCATGCCGCGGAAGATCAGCCGGAGCAGGCGCTCGCGGCCCGGGGCGACCAGCAGCAGGGGCGCGGATACCAGGGCCGCGAGGACCACCGAGATCGCCGCCGCGAAGCGCAGGACCCGGCGCGGGACACCGACCACCGGGTCGTCGGTGGTGAGGCAGCCGTCGCCGCACGGCGAAGCCGGCATCCAGGCGTGGCTCATCCCTGCACCCCGAGGAAGAACTTGAGGTACCGCTCATCGACGTTGTGCAGGTCCAGCAGGACGAAGAAGTCCGCGACGCCGAAGTCGGCGTCGAGCGCGGGGGGCCCGCAGACCTTGGCGCCGAGCCGGACGTAGCCCTTGATCAGCGGCGGCAGCGTGGACCGCGCCGGACGCTCGATACCCGAGGCGTCCCAGGGGAGCAACGGCGTGACGCGCGTGGCCTCGTCGGAGTAGTGCTTGGCGCGCAGGACGTCCCACACCCCGGCGGCGAAGGAACCGCCCTCCACCAGCGGGACGGACGCGCAGCCGGCGAGGTAGCGGTGACCGGAGAGCAGCATGTAGCGGGCGATTCCGGCCCAGACCAGGCTGACGACGGCGCCGCTGCGGTGGTCCGGGTGCACGCACGACCGGCCGGTTTCGACCAGCGACGGGCGCAGGCCTTCGAGCGCCGTCAGGTCGAATTCGCTGTCGGCGTAGAGCTTCCCGGCCCGGGCGGCGCGCTCCGGCGGCAGCATGCGGTAGCAGCCGACGATCTCGCCCGTGTTGTCGTCGCGGACCACGAGGTGGTCGCAGAACTCGTCGAACTCGTCGACGTCGAGACCGGGCCGCGGGGAGTGGAGGCGCGCACCCATTTCCTCGGCGAAAACCCGGTGCCGCAGTTTCTGCGCCGCGACCACTTCGTCGTTCGCGTGCGCGACGAGAAGCGAGTACCGGGGAGCGTCGGCGGGGAGCTCGGCACCCGCCTGATCAGTGCTGACGAGGAGCTGTGACGTCGTCATGGTCAAGGTGTACCTGCGCGTTGGAAGCCGCGGAGAGTGCCATCCGATGACCGATTAGTGCATGTTCGGTGAATGGCGGGTTCTCTGTCCCGAAAACGGACGAAGGGCCTTCCGGGGAACTCCCGGAAGGCCCTTCGGTACAAGGCTCAGCCCTTGCGCTTCTCGACCGCCTCGGTCAGCTGCGGCGCGACGTTGAACAGGTCGCCGACGATGCCGAAATCGGCGATCTCGAAGATCGGCGCCTCCGGGTCCTTGTTGACGGCGATGATCGTCTTCGACGTCTGCATGCCGGCGCGGTGCTGGATCGCGCCGGAGATGCCGAGCGCGATGTACAGCTGCGGCGAAACGGTCTTGCCGGTCTGGCCCACCTGGAACTGCGCCGGGTAGTAGCCGGAGTCGACAGCGGCACGCGACGCACCGACCGCCGCACCGAGCGAATCGGCCAGCTTCTCGACGACGTCGAACTTCTCCGCCGAGCCGACCCCGCGGCCACCGGAGACCACGATCGACGCCTCGGTCAGCTCCGGCCGGTCACCACCGGTCACCGGCTCCGCGCCCGTGATGCGAGTGGCCTTGGCCGCGTCGACCGCGGGGAGCTCGACGGTCTCCTCGGCCGCCGCGCCCTCGGCGGGCTCCGCCTCGACCGCGCCCGGGCGGATCGAGACGACCGGCGCACCCTTGGCGGACTTGGACTTGACCGAGAACGCGCCACCGAAGATGGACTGGTCGATGACGCCGTCGCCGTTGACGCCCACGGCGTCGTAGATCAGGCCGGAGCCCAGGCGCACGGCCAGGCGGGCGGCGACCTCCTTGCCCTCACCGCTGGCGGTGACGAGCACGGCGGCCGGGGACGCCTGCTGCGCGAGCGCGGCGAGCACGTCCACCTTGGGCGTGACCAGGTAGTTCGCGGCGTCGTCGCCTTCCGCGACATACACCTTGGCGGCGCCGTGCGACGCCAGCGCCTGCTTCGCCTTCGCGGCGGTCCCGGTCGGGCCGACCACGACGGCCGACGGCTCACCGAGCGCACGGGCGGCGGTCAGCAGCTCGAGCGTGACCTTCTTGACCTCACCGTCGACGTGGTCGACGAGGACGAGTACTTCAGCCATGGTTCTACTTCCTCCTCGAAGAGCCGTTGTCAGATGAGCTTCTGGCCGACCAGGTACTCGGCGACCTTGGTGCCGCCGTCACCTTCGTCCTCGACCTTCTCGCCGGCGGTGCGCGGCGGCTTCGGCGCGGACTCGGTCACCTGGGACCACGCGTTGGCGAGGCCGACCTCGCCCGCGTCGACGCCCAGGTCGGCGATGGTGAACGTCTCGACCGGCTTCTTCTTCGCGGCCATGATGCCCTTGAACGACGGGTAGCGCGGCTCGTTGATCTTCTCGCCGACGCTCACGATCGCGGGCAGGCTCGCTTCGAGGTGGGTCAGGCCGTCCTCGGTCTCGCGGATGGCCTTGATCGTCGAGCCGTCGACGGTCAGCTCGCGCACGTAGGTGACCTGCGGCAGGCCCAGCAGCTCGGCGAGGATCGCCGGGATGGCGCCGCCGCGGCCGTCGGAGGACTCGTTGCCGGCGATGACCAGGTCGAAGCCCTCGACCTTGCCGATCGCGGCGGCGAGGACCTTGGCGGTGGCGATCGCGTCGGAGCCGTGCAGCGCCTCGTCGGAGACGTGGATGGCCTTGTCGGCGCCCATGGACAGCGCCTTGCGGATGGCGTCGGTCGCGCGGTCGGGTCCCACCGAGATCACGGTGACCTCGCCCTCGCCGGCTTCCTTGATCTTCAGCGCTTCTTCGACGGCCTTCTCGTTGATCTCGTCGAGCACGGCGTCGGCGGATTCGCGGTCAAGGGTGTGGTCGGACCCGTTGAGCTTCCGCTCCGAGTAGGTGTCCGGTACCTGCTTGACCAGGACGACGATGTTGGTCATGGGTCTGCTTCGACCTCCCGGTTCGTGGCCCGCGGTCGACCACGGGACAGTGCTCTACTGGCCGGTAGATTAGGGCCAATCGGCGCGCGGGACCCGTCGAGGTGACGCCATTCACCTGGATGCGCAATCTAGTGGGACCATCGTCCCGGTAGTTGACCGGTTACCCCGCCCGAACTGCCGTTCGTCCGATCGGACCAACCACGGCCTACTGGCAGTGGGTGTCAGGCATTAACCTCCTCCACCATGCCCGCGCGCATCGCCGTCATCACCGACTCGAGCTCCTGCCTGCCCGACGTCGTCGCTTCTCGCTGGGCCATCGGCGTCGTCCAGATCCAGCTGAGCCTGGGCAGCCACTACGACGACGAAAACCGCTTCGACCGCGGCGAAGTGATCGACGCCATGAGAGCCGGGCAGGTGATCGCCACGGCGCCCCCGGACCCGGGGGCGTTCTTCTGGGCCTACCAGGAGGCGGCCACGTCCGGCGCGACCGCCATCGTCAGCATCCACATCTCCGGCCGGATGTCCGACACCGTCCGCGCGGCCCGGGAGGCCGCCCAGCAGGTCCGCATCCCGGTACACGTCCTGGACAGCCGGACCACCGGCATGAGCCTCGGCTTCGCCGCCGTGTCGGCCGCGCGGGCCGCCGCGGCCGGTGCGGAGGCCCACCGGGTCATCGAAGCCGCTGAACGCCGGTGCACGACGAGCACCGAGTTCATCTACGTCGACACCCTCGAGTACCTCCGCCGCGGCGGCCGGATCGGCGCCGCCCAGGCCATGCTCGGCAGCGCGTTTTCGATCAAGCCGCTGCTCACGGTCAAGGACGGCGAGGTCGCGCCGCTCGCCCGGGTCCCCGGCACGCGACGCGCCTTGGCCAAGATGGTGGACTTGGCGGTGAAGAAGTCCGGCGGCTTCCGCGCCGACATCGCCGTGACCCGGTTCGGCGCCAGCGACCACGAGCTGGAGATCGGCAGGCAGATCGAACGCCGGGTGCCGGCGATGGTCGAAAGCATGGTCGTCGAAGCGAGCACGGTCATCGGCGCGCACCTCGGCCCCGGCGCACTCGGCATCACGGTGTCGCCGGTGGGCTGACCCGCCGCGCCGGTAGCAACAAGACCACGAGCGGCAACAACACCCCGAGGCCGGTCGTCCCGACGATGAGCACCTGGTCGATCCGCTCGAAGTGCCCGACGTGGCCGAGGTGGTAGCCGAAGTGCGGGACGCCGAAGAGCAGTGCTGAGACGGCCGCGAGCCGCGCGACGGCTGTGGTGCCGATCACGGCGGCGCCGATCAGCAGCGCCGCGAGCCCCAGGTTGAGCCCGCCGAAGTCGCGCAGGAGGTGCTCGTTGAACGGCCCGTCCATCGCCACCCAGCCGGCCCGAAAGCCGGGAAAGTCCTGGTAGAAGCCGGTCGGCGACACCAGTGGCCAAAATCCGACCACGGCCTCGATCAAGCCGAAGACGACGAGCAGTACGCGGGTGATGGTCCGTTGCATGACCACGGAACGAGACGGCGGTGCCGGACGTGACACCCGCTAGGGTCGCGGAGGTGACCACCCCAGCCACCCGGGCCGAGGCGCTGCACCTGACCGGCGAGCGGACCGTCCCCGGCATCGCCGAGGAGAATTACTGGTTCAGGCGCCACGAAGCCGCGTACGCCGCCCTGCTCCCCCACTGCGCGGACGCGACGGTCCTCGAAGCCGGCTGCGGCGAGGGTTACGGCGCCGGCCTCCTCGCGACCGCGGCCCGCCGGGTGCTCGCGCTGGACTACGACGTCCCGACCACCGAGCACGTCGCCCGCCGCTATCCCGAGGTCGCCGTCGCGCGGGCCAACCTGGCCTTCCTCCCGGTCCGGGACGCCGCCGTCGACGTCGTGGCCAACTTCCAGGTCATCGAGCACCTGTGGGACCAGGCCGGGTTCCTCGCCGAGTGCCGCCGGGTGTTGTCGCCGAACGGCAAACTGCTGGTCACGACCCCCAACCGGCTGACCTTCACGCCGGACAGCGACACCCCGCTGAACCCGTTCCACACCCGCGAGCTGGCGGCGTCCGAACTGGCCGGGCTGCTCACCGAGGCCGGCTTCACCGTCGAATCGCTGCACGGGCTGCACCACGGCGAGGCCGTGCGCGCGCTCGACGAGCGGTACGGCGGCTCGATCATCGACGCCCAGCTCGACGTCGTCATGGGCAAGCTGCCGGGCCAGGCCGTCTGGCCGGCGGAACTGCTCGCCGACGTCGCCGCGATCGAAGCCACCGGGTTCGACATCCACGGTGACGACCTCGACGCCAGCCTCGACCTGATCACCGTGGCGGTGCGCCGATGAGCGAGGGCACCTTCTGCCTCGTCGTGCACAGCCACCTGCCCTGGCTGCCGCACCACGGAACCTGGCCGGTCGGCGAGGAGTGGCTCTACCAGGCGTGGGCGCACTCCTACCTGCCGATGGTCGAGCTCCTGGAGCGCTTCGCCGACGAGGGCCGCCGAGACGTGCTGACCCTGGGCGTGACGCCGGTGCTCGCCGCGCAGCTCGACGACCCGTACAGCATCCGCGCGTTCCACGACTGGCTCGGCCACTGGCAGCTGCGCGCCCAGCACGCGGCGACGCTGTGGCGCGGCGACCCCCTGCTGCGCGAACTCGCCGCGGCCGAGCACCGGACCGCCGTCCGCGCGGCCGAAGAGCTCGGGACGCGGTGGCGGCACGGGTTCTCCCCGGTCCTGCGGTCCCTGGTCGACAATGCGACCATCGAGCTCCTCGGCGGGCCGCTCGCCCACCCGTTCCAGCCGCTGCTGGACCCGCGGGTGCGGGAGTTCGCGCTGAACGCCGGGCTCGCCGACACGGCCCTGCGGCTCGGGACGCGACCCGAGGGAATCTGGGCGCCCGAGTGCGGCTACGCGCCTGGTATGGAAAACGACTACGCGGCCGCCGGCGTGCGACGGTTCCTGGTCGACGGCCCGTCGCTGCGCGGCGAGACCTGGGCCGCGCGGCCGGTCGGCGGCTCCGACGTCCTCGCGTTCGGCCGGGACCTCGAGGTCACCTACCGGGTCTGGTCGCCGAAGGCCGGCTACCCCGGCCATGCCGCCTACCGCGACTTCCACACCTGGCAGCACGAGGTCGGCCTCAAGGCGGCCCGGGTCACCGGCAAGACGGTCGAGCCGCAGGACAAGGCGCCGTACGACCCGGCGCTCGCCGCGGACGTGCTGGGGACGCACGTCAAGGACTTCGTCGAGACCGTCGTGACGCGGCTGCGGTCGCTGAAGCGGCAACACGGGCGCGAGGCGCTCGTGGTCGCCGCGTACGACACGGAGCTGTTCGGGCACTGGTGGCACGAAGGACCGGCCTGGCTGGAGGGCGTGCTGCGCGCGCTGCCCGACGCCGGCGTGCGGGTGACGACGCTGAAGGGCGCGATGGAGGCCGGCCACGTCGGCGCGCCGATCGACCTGCCGGCGTCGTCGTGGGGGTCGGGCAAGGATTGGCGCGTCTGGGACGGCGAGCAGGTCAAGGACATGGTCGCCGCCAACAGCGCGCTGCAGGAGCGGCTGCTCGACCTGGTCCGGGGGCTGGACCGGACGGCGCGTGACACGGTCGCCGACCAGGCCGTCGCCGAGGCGATGCTGGCGCTGGAAAGCGACTGGGCGTTCATGGTCACCAAGGACTCGGCCGCGGACTACGCGCGTCGTCGCGCGGTGGTCCACACCAAGCGCTTCGACGCGCTGGCCGGGCTGCTGCGCCGCGGCGAACGCGCGCGGGCCGAGGAGCTCGCCGCGGCCTACCGCGCCGACGACGGACCGTTCGGGCACCTCGACGCCCGGGCGCTGAAGCACGACTGAAAGGGACCTTCATGGGGATCCACGAAATTCCGCTCAAGACCCTCGACGGGCGGGACAGCTCGCTGGGCGAGTTCGCCGGCAAGGCGCTGCTCGTGGTCAACGTCGCGTCGAAGTGCGGCCTGACCCCGCAGTACTCCGGGCTCGAGCGGCTGCAGGAACGCTTCGGCGGGCAGGGCTTCTCCGTCGTCGGGTTCCCGTGCAACCAGTTCGCCGGCCAGGAACCCGGCAGTGCGGACGAGATCCAGACGTTCTGCTCGACCACCTACGGCGTCACGTTCCCGCTGTTCGAGAAGATCGACGTCAACGGCGAAGGCCGGCACCCGCTCTACGCCGAGCTGACCGGGACCCCCGACGCCGAAGGCGCGGCGGGCGACGTCCAGTGGAACTTCGAGAAGTTCCTCGTCGGCGCCGACGGCGAGGTGCTGGCGCGGTTCCGGCCGCGCACCGAGCCCGAGGACGAGGCGGTCGTCAAGGCCATCGAGGCCGCGCTGCCGGCTTGATACCACGGCGGGGGACACCGATCCCCCGCCGTCACCGGAATTCACCGGATCGACTGAAAACGGCGGCCGTTCAGGTATCACGCAAACGCAACCGAAAATGATTGTCGTGAGCCGGACGGTCGAACTCCGGGTGATCAGCCTGCCGATTTCCCCGCCTCGCCTTCGATAATTCTTCCGACGCCATTTCGGCGTTGTCACGGGCGAGAAGGGATCACCGATGAGCACAACCAGACACCGGGCCGCGCTGGCCGCGGTCCCCGTCGCACTCGGGCTGCTCCTGGCCGGCCCCGCCGTGGGCACCGCGTCCGCCGCACCGCGGTCCGACGCGGACGTCCAGGCCCGGCACTGCCTGCTGCTGTGCGCCGGCCACCACCATCACCACGGGCACATCCACATCCTGGGCCTCTGGCTGCACCTGTAGATCCCCCCGACGCCGGGGCGGCCGCCGCCCCGGCACCCTTACGCCTTTCTCGACACAAGGCGGGGATGCTTGGCGAAGATGCATTTCCCCGGCGAGGTGACCGACTGTTGCCGAAATCAGGCCGAGCCCGCCTCGATCACCTTTCGCACGCACTTCGCGACTGTCGCCAGGTCCACTTTGACCACACGACGGTCGTAGGTGAGCAGCCCGTTGACCTCGTTTTCGACATCCGTCGTCTGGGTGTAGACGGCGCCGGACAGGCCGCGCTCCGCAACTATTCGCTCGAGAGCGGCGCTCACCTCGGCGTAGCGCTCGGTGAGCCGCTCCCGCGTCGGCGTCATCTCGTACGCGTTCGGTGGCCCCGGCCAGCAGTGGTCGTCCAGAACCAGACCGAGGCCGCCGTACTCACCGTCGACGATCGCGCGCCCGTCGCGCACCGACGGCGCTCCAGGACCGACGTACGTGTGGTCGTCGTAGACGTCGCCCGCACCGCTGTCCGGGCGGGAGAAACAGCAGTTGATGCCGCTGTTCGCGATCACCAGCCGCGTCGGGTCGAGGGCTTTGACCGATTCCGCGACACGCGCGGTGTCGAACTCGCCCCAGCCCTCGTTGAACGGGACCCAGCCGACGATCGACGGGACCGGCTGCAGCTGCGTCACCATTTCGGCCAGCTCCGCCTCGAACCGCTCGCGCGCCCGGGGGACCGGGTCCGGCGCGGTCCCGGGCGGGCCGTCGAACGACACGGTCAGCGACGGCATGTCCTGCCAGACGACCAAGCCCAGCGTGTCGGCCCAGAAGTACCAGCGGGCCGGCTCGACCTTCACGTGCTTGCGGACGAAGTTGAAGCCCAGCTCCTTCGTCTTCTCGAGGTCGAACCTCAGGGCCTCGTCGGTGGGCGCGGTCGAGATGCCGTCCGGCCAGTAGCCCTGGTCGAGCGGTCCGTGCAGAAAAGCGACCCGGCCGTTGAGCGCGATCCGCGGACGTCCCTGCGCGTCCGGGACCAGGCCGATCGTCCGCAGGCCGGCGTAGCTGCCGACCTCGTCCGAAATCGAACCACGCTCGTCGAGCAGCTGGACACGCAGCGAATAGAGGTGCGGGTCATCGGGGGTCCAGAGGCGCGGCGAAGGGACGTCCACCCGCACCGCCGCCCCGGCCGCACCCGAAGCCCGCGCCACCTCGGTGCCGTTCGCCGAAATGACGACAACGACCTCCGCGCCGCCGTTGACCTGCGGGAACACCGTCACGCCCGCCAAGTCCGGGGTCAGGTCCAGCCGCTCGATCCGCGCCTCGGGGACCGGCTCCAGCCACACCGTTTGCCAGATTCCGGACGACGGCGTGTAGCAGATCCCGCCGGGCGCGTTGCGCTGCTTGCCGACCGGGAAGGGCTCGATGTCGGTGCGGTCCTCGGCGCGGACAGTCAGCTCCTGTGGCCCCGAGGCGCGCAGGACGTCGGTGATGTCCGCGCTGAAGGCCGTGTACCCGCCCTCGTGGGTCGCGACGAGCTGGTTGTTGACCCAGACCTTCGCCGTCTGGTCGACAGCGCCGAAGTGCAGGAGGACGCGTGAACCGCGCCAGTCGGAGGGGACGTCGAAGAGGCGCCGGTACCAGAGGACTTCGTCGCGTCGTCGAATTCCGGACAACGCCGATTCCGGCGGGAACGGGACCAGGATGCGCTCGGCGTAGCCGGACGGCCGTGGTTCGTCCGGCGACGACGGCCAGCCCGCGTACTCCCAGACGCCGTTGAGGTTGAGCCAGCGAGGCCGCGTCAGCTGGGGCCGCGGGTACTCGGGCAGGGCGTTGTCGGGAGCGACGTCGGCGCTCCACGGGGTCGGCAGGGGCGGGTCGAGCCGGCGCCAGCCGGAGTCCTCGGGAGAAGTCATCCCGGTCGATGGTGGCAGAGATCCCGGTGGCCGCCAGTGATCGAGATCACATGTGAACACTTCGCCAGCACGGGCGCGTCGGGGCTTCCGACTCGCGAGTAACCTCTGCGCATGCGAGTGCTGATGCTGTCCTGGGAGTACCCGCCCGTGGCCATCGGGGGCCTGGCCCGGCACGTCCACGCGCTCGCCACCCACCTCGCCCGCCAGGGCCATGAGGTCGTGGTGCTGTGCCGGCACGCCGCGGGCACCGACGCCGGGACGCACCCGCGCACCGACCGCGTCGTCGAGGGCGTGCGGATCATCCGGGTCGCCGAGGACCCGATGCACGTGACCTTCGAACGGGACCTCGTCGCCTGGACGCTGGCCATGGGCCACGCCATGATCCGCGCCGCGCAGGACCTGCTGCGCACCTGGCAGCCCGACGTCGTCCACGCGCACGACTGGCTGGTCGCCCACCCGGCCATCGCGATCGCCGAGGCCGCGCGGGTACCGCTGGTCGGCACGATCCACGCAACCGAGGCCGGGCGGCACTCCGGCTGGCTGTCGCACCCGCTGAACCAGCAAGTTCACTCGGTCGAGTGGTGGTTGGCGAACCGCGCCGACGCGCTGATCACCTGCTCCCAGGCCATGCGCCGCGAGGTCGCGCACCTCTTCGAGGTCGAGGCCGAGGACGTCACGGTGATCCACAACGGCATCGAGGAGCGCGGCTGGCAGGTGCCCGCCGACGAGATCGCGCGCGCCCGCGAGGTCTACAGCCCCGCCGGTGCGCCGCTGTTGCTCTATTTCGGACGACTCGAGTGGGAGAAGGGCGTGCAGGACCTGCTGGCCGCGCTCCCCCGCATCCGGCGCCGCCACCCGGGCACCCGCGTGGTCGTTGCCGGAAAAGGACGACACTTCGACGAGCTGGTCGAGCAGGCGCGGAAGCTGCGGGTGCGGCGCGCGGTCGACTTCGTCGGACACCTCTCCGACCGCGACCTCCGCGCGGCGCTGGCCGCGGCCGACGCCGTCGTGCTGCCGAGCCGGTACGAGCCGTTCGGCATCGTCGCCCTGGAGGCCGCGGCCGCGAAGGCGCCGCTGGTCGCGTCGACAGCCGGCGGACTTGGCGAGGTCGTCGTGCACGGCGAGACCGGGCTGGCGTTCAGCCCCGGCGATGTCGCGGAATTGGCCAATGCGGTGACGACCGTGCTCTCCGACGCCGAAGCCGCGGCCGAGCGAGCGCGGGCCGCGCAGTCCCGGCTGGCCGCGGACTTCGACTGGGGCCGGATCGCCGAAGCGACCGCCGAGGTCTACCGGCGGGCGAAGCCGGGCGAACCGGTCGAGCTGCCCCGGCCCAAGATCGCCACCGGCAACGCCTTCGAACCGGTCCCGGCCGAGATCCCGGAAGTCTAGGTAGCCGCGCCCTCAGAACCGGCACGGCCGGACGCAGTCCGGAGCGGCCGAGACGGCCGTGGCCGAAATCGCGTCCACGGCGAACGCGAGCGAAAACACGACGAAGACGGCGGCGACGGCAGCTCTCAACCTGCTGGTCATGGGGACTCCTCGGGGGACGGTGGCGCGATCGGCGCCTCGCAGCGAGCATCCGCGCCGCCTCCCGGGGAAACAATAAGCGGAACAGCAGGGGCCGGTACGTAATCGCCTTCCGTGATCGGTTCGTCCGGTTCACCGGGTTCCGGTCAGCACCCGGACCCGGACGTGTTCCCGCAGCGGCCCGTGCGGGGCGACCGCCGCCCGGATGCGCTCGGTGAACGCCGGCCGCGCGTCCGGGCCGGGCAGCTGCTCCGGGCTCATGGCCGAAAAAACGCCACCGGCCAATTCGTCGACGCTCAGCGTCGCGGAGTACTCGACGACGGCCGAGCTCACGGCGTACCCGGCGGCGGCGAGCGCCTTCGCGTACCGCTCCTGGCTCGCGTCGTCGGTGCCGCAGGTCCGGTGCGGCGGGGTGCCAAGGTAGTCGGAGAGAACCTTTCGCAGCGCGGCCGACCACGCCGTGTCCTGCAGCCACAGCGGCCGGCCGTTGGTCACCACCGCGACACCGCCGCCGGGCCGCAACAGCGGGCGGATCGCCGCGAACAGGAGCTCGTGGTCCATCCAGTGCAACGCCTGCGCCACCGTCACCGCGGCCAGGCGCCCCGGACCGAGGGCGGCCGTCAGCACGCCGACGTCGGAGTCGGCGCCGAGCAGCCAGCCGACGTTCGGCTCGGCCGTCGCCCGGCGGGCCTCCGCGAGCATTGCCGGCTCCGGATCCATGCCCAGCACCGCCCCGACGCGGGGCGCCAGGGCCCGGGTGAGCTGCCCGGTGCCGCAGCCGAGGTCGAGGACCACGTCCTCGCGGGTCAGCGTGAACGCCGCAGCCAGCTCTTCCGCCACCTCGGGCGGGTAGCCGCGACGGAACCGCTGGTAGTACTCGCTCACTTCGCCGCCGAACGCCGATGTCGTCATGGCCCGAGCCTTCCCGCCACGACCGGCGAGCAGCCGCCGTTCCGCTCAAGGCGGACCCGAGCGTCACAGTCGGGTATCGACCGGCAACCCGCTGGCCTGCGCAAACGCCTTGAAAGCACGAACCGAACTCCGTGAGGTCACCATGAAGATCCTCTCCCTCACCGCGGCCGGCCTGCTCGCACTCACACCGGCGGCGGCCGCGCAGACCACCACACCGCCTCCGCTGCCCACCTGGCTGAACTTGTCCGCCTCCAGCGGGCACCCTGGCGAAAGGGTCTCTCTCACCGTCGCGTGCGAAGGTGAAGTCAGCCCGGTCACGACCAAGGCACTGCGCATCACCACGCCGTTGGACCGCAACGCCGAGGGACACCAGCCGTGGGCGTTTTTCGGCGAAAGCGTCGTCGCCGCCGTCGCGCCCGGCACCTACCCGGTTTCCGTCCGCTGCGCGGGCAAACCCCTGACCGCGCGTTTCACCGTCTTGGCGGCGAAGCCCCGGCCCGGCCAGGTGAAGGTCGTCCCCCACGGCGCACCCCGGACCGGGGACGGCTCGGCCGCCTAGATGAGTGATTCCGTGAAGTTGGTGTTAGTGGTCGTAGGCGATGAGTGAGCGTTTGCTGGTCAGGCCGGTGGTCCAGTTGTGCCAGATGGCG
>NZ_JBSGAI010000033.1:0-125172 GCF_053600695.1 Amycolatopsis sp. NPDC005003
CACCCACTAACTCTCCTTGCTATTCAAAACCTCACCCGTTATTCCCCCCGTTGTCTTCTTTGTAATATCGGTATACAACCAAAATTACCACTCACGACCACCCGCACCGAAACCAAAGGAGGGGTATGAGCCCGGGACGGGAAACCATCGGGATCGGGATGGTGGGCCACGCGTTCATGGGTGCGGTGCATTCGCACGCCTGGCGCAGCGTCCACCGGTTCTTCGACCCACCGCTGGTGCCGAGACTCGCCGTGCTCGGCGGCCGCGACGAAACCCGGGCCAGGGCGGCGGCGGAGAAGTTCGGCTGGGAGGACGTCGAAACCGACTGGCGGAAGCTCGTCGCCCGGGACGACGTCGGTCTCGTCGACGTCTGCACACCGGGGGACAGCCACGCGGAGATCGCGATCGCCGCGCTGGAGGCCGGGAAGCACGTGCTGTGCGAGAAACCCCTGGCCAACTCGGTCGCCGAGGCCGAAGCGATGGCCGAGGCGGCGCGGCGGGCCCGGGAACGCGGGGTGCGGGCCATGGTCGCGTTCAACTACCGCCGGGTGCCCGCGCTCGCCCACGCCAGAACGCTGGTGGCGAGCGGGGCGCTCGGCGAGATCCGGCATGTGCGGTCGGTGTACCTGCAGGACTGGCTGTCCGACCCGCAGGCGCCGATGACCTGGCGGCTCCGCAAGGAGTCCGCCGGGTCGGGTGCGCTCGGCGACCTCGGTGCGCACATCGTCGACGCCGCCCAGTTCGTCACCGGGGAGGTGATCACCGGCGTCTCGGCGCTGACGAACACCTTCGTCAAGCAGCGGCCGGCCGAGAGCGGCGGCACGGACGAGGTGACCGTCGACGACACCGCGTTGTTCCTGGCCCGGCTCTCGGGTGGCGCGGTGGCGACTTTCGAGGCGACCCGGTTCGCGCTGGGCCGCAAGAACGCGATGCGGCTGGAGATCAACGGCTCGAAGGCGAGCCTGGCGTTCGACTTCGAGTCGATGAACGAACTCCAGTGGTACGAGGGCACCGGCACCGAAGCCGGGTTCCGCCGCATCCTCGTCACCGAGCCGCAGCACCCGTACGTCGGCGTGTGGTGGCCGCCGGGGCACCTGCTGGGCTACGAGCACACGTTCACCCACGAGGTCGCCGACCTCCTGGACGCCATCGGCGCGGGCACCGACCCCGCGCCGGGCTTCGACGACGGCCTGCGCGTCCAGCGGGTGCTGGCCGCCGTCGAGCAGAGCGCGGCCGAAGAAGCGAAATGGACGTCGGTGGAGGAGAAATGAGCCGTCCCGTCACGTTGTTCACCGGCCAGTGGGCCGACCTGCCGTTCACCGAGGTCTGCAAGCTCGCCGCGGAGTGGGGCTACGACGGGCTGGAGATCGCCTGCTCGGGCGACCACTTCGAAGTGGACCGGGCACTGTCCGAAGAGGACTACGTGCCGGGGCGGCTGCGGCTGCTCGCCGAGCACGGCCTCAAGGTGTGGGCGATCTCGAACCACCTCGTCGGGCAGGCCGTCTGCGACGACCCGATCGACCACCGGCACCAGGCGATCCTGCCGGCCCGCATCTGGGGCGACGGCGAACCCGAGGGCGTCCGGCAGCGGGCGGCGGCCGAGATGGCCGACACCGCGCGCGCGGCGGCGAAGCTCGGCGTGGACACCGTGATCGGGTTCACCGGGTCGAAGATCTGGAAGTACGTGGCGATGTTCCCGCCCGTTTCGCGCGATGACATCGATGACGGCTACGCGGACTTCGCCCGCCGCTGGAACCCGATCCTGGACGTCTTCGACGAGGTCGGCGTCCGGTTCGCGCACGAGGTCCACCCGTCCGAGATCGCCTACGACTACTGGACGACCAAGCGCGCGCTCGAAGCCGTCGACCACCGGCCGGCGTTCGGGCTGAACTGGGACCCCTCGCACTTCGTCTGGCAGGACCTCGACCCGGTCGGGTTCATCCTCGACTTCGCCGACCGGATCTACCACGTCGACTGCAAGGACACCCGCAAGCGCTTCGACGGCCGCAACGGCCGGCTCGGCTCGCACCTGGCCTGGGCGGACGCGCGGCGGGGCTGGGACTTCGTGTCCGTCGGCCACGGCGACGTCCCGTGGGAGGACTGCTTCCGGGCGCTGAACTCGATCGGCTACGCCGGCCCGATCTCGGTGGAGTGGGAAGACGCCGGGATGGACCGGCTCCGGGGCGCGGCGGAGGCGGTGAAGTACGTCCGCGAGCACCTGTTCGACAAGCCGTCGGCGGCATTCGACGCGGCTTTCAGCAACCAGAAATGAGGGAGTTCCATGTGCGGTGACCTGCCAGATCACTACTCCCGACGAAAGTTCCTGAACGTGGCGACGGTGGCCCTGACGGTGGGGGCGGCGGCGGTGGCCCTGCCCGGCACCGCCGACGCCTCCCCGGCCCGCCGCCGCGTGCCGCTCGACCGGATCAGCATCCAGCTCTACTCCCTGCGGTCGCTGCTGCAGGACGACCCGGAAGGCACGCTCTCCGCGCTGGCCGACATCGGCTACCGGAAGGTCGAGCTGGCCGGGACGTACGGCCGCAGCGCCACCGAGTTCCGCGCCATCCTCGACCGCTGTCACCTCAAGGCGTCCTCGACGCACGTCGGCATCGACGGCGACCTGAACCAGACCATCGCCGACGCGAAGATCCTCGGGAACACCCTCGCCAATGTCCCGTATGCGAACTTCGCCACCATCGCCGAGTGGGAAGCCTTCGCGGGCCGCCTGAACACCGCCGCGGCCGCCTTCCGCAAGGCGGGGATCCAGCTCGGGTACCACAACCACGCCCACGAGTTCGCCCCGATCGGCGGCGTGCGGCCTTACGACGTCCTGACCGCGAAGACCGACAAGCGTCTCGTGCACCTGGAGATCGACCTGTTCTGGGCGGTGACCGGCGGCGCCGATCCCGTCCAGCTGTTCCGGCAGCACTATCCGCGCGTGACGCAGTACCACGTCAAGGACCGGACCGCGGACGGGCAGATGACCGACCCCGGCACCGGCGTCATCGACTTCCCGCGCATCTTCGCCGCCTCCTGCCACAACATCCGCGAATTCATCGTCGAGCACGACCAGCCGACCGACCCGCTGAACACGGCGAAGGTCGGGTTCGAATACCTCCGCACCGTCCGGTTCTGAGAGCCCCGGGGGGACTCGACATGCGAGTATCACGTCGGTCGATGCTGGCCGGAACCGCCGCGGGCGTGCTCGCGCCCGCGGTCGGGGTGGCCGGAACGGCATCGGCCGCGGGCCTGACCCGCCAGATCACCATCTACGCCGAAGCCCTGCCCGGCGGTCTCTACGGCTACGGCCTCGAACCGGGCAAGGCCACCATCCCGGGGCCGTTGCTGGAGATCTACGAGGGCGACACCCTCGAGATCGAACTGGTCAACCGGACGGACAAACGGCTGTCCATCCACCCGCACGGCGTCACCTACGACACCGCGTCGGACGGCGCCCCGCTCAACGCGTCGTTCAACAAGCCGGGCGAAACCCGCACCTACACCTGGCGCACGCGGGCCCGGTACGACGCCGGCGGCGGGTTCTGGATGCCGGGCAGCGCCGGCTATTGGCACTACCACGACCACGCGATGGGCACCGACCACGGCACCGCCGGCCTCGCCCGCGGCCTCTACGGCGGGCTCATCGTGCGCAAGCGCGGCGACCTGCTGCCGAGCAAGCAGTACACCGTCGTGTTCAACGAGATGATGATCAACCACGCGATGGCGCCCGACACGCCGATCTTCGAGGCCCGCCTCGGCGAGCGCGTCGAGTGGATCTGCATCGGGTACGGCAGCCTGCCGCACACGTTCCACCTGCACGGGCACCGCTGGGCCGATACCCGCACCGGGATGCTCAGCAGCGCCGCTGACAACGTTGCCATCGTGGACAACAAGAACCTCGACCCCGGCAGTTCGTTCGGCTTCCAGGTGATCGCCGGCGAAGGTGCCGGGCCCGGGGCGTGGATGTACCACTGCCACGTCCAGACCCACTCCGACGGCGGGATGGTGGGCCTCTTCCTGGTCCGCAACGCCGACGGCGGTCTGCCCGACGGTGCGCAGGACGCGATCGACCGGTTCAAGGAGCACGGCCACACCGGGCACGACACGAACCCCGATTCCCGTACGCACGCAGGAGGGGAGTTATGAACAGAAAGCATTTGGGGGGTCCAGGGGGGCTTGCCCACCTGGCGGGGTCTGGGGCTCGGCCCCAGAAGACACAGCGATGGTTCGGCAGGCGCGGCGCGGTCGTGCTCGCCATCGGCTCGGTCCTGGCGGCCGGAGCGCCGCTGATGGCGATGCCCGTGGCCCAGGCGGCGCCCGCGGCGAACGTGCCGGTGAACGTGCTGGTCTTCCACGGCGCCGCGGCGAATCAGAAGGACCCGGTGCTGCGCGCGGCCGACGCGATCGCGCGGCTGGGCGGGGACAACGGCATCACGGTGACGGCGTCCTCGGACCCTGCCGTGTTCAGCACCGGCAACCTGGCCCGCTACCGCGGTGTCGTGTTCCTCTCCGCGCAGGGCGTCGCGCTCAACCGTGACCAGGAAGGCGCGCTGCAGGCCTACATGAAGGCCGGCGGCGGGTTCCTCGGCATCTCCGACGCCGCCCGCGCGCAGGACTCGTCGCAGTGGTTCACCGGCCTGATCGGGGCGCGCCCGGTCGGGGCGCGGCTCACCCCGGAAGCGGTGGCGTCGGTGACCGCGAGCGGGGAGAACCCGCCGAACGAGACCAAGGAGAAACTGGCCGACAACAACGAAAACACGAAGTGGCTGACGTTCGCGACCACCGGCTGGGCGGCCTACAAGATGGCCACGCCGGTCGCGATCAGCAGCTACTCGCTGACGTCGGCGAACGACTTCCCGGGCCGGAACCCGAAGAACTGGACCCTGCAGGGTTCCGCCGACGGCAGCACCTGGACGGACCTGGACACGCGCGCGAACGAGACGTTCACCGAGCCGTTCCAGGCCCGGACGTTCACCTTCGCCAACACCACGGTCTACCCGAACTACCGGCTGAACATCACCGCGAACGCCGGTGAGCCGATCATCCAGCTGGCGGACCTGAAGCTGTTCAAGGACACCTCGACGACCCCGCCGCCGCCCGAGCCGGCGCCGCAGCAGGCCGTCGTCGACGTCCTGGACGCCCAGCACCCGGCCACCAAGGGGCTGCCGCAGAACTGGACGCGCACCGATCGCTGGCTCAACTGGGAAACCAACCCGGTCGGCACCGTCCACACGGTCGCGCAGGTCGAGGAGAAGGGCTACCAGCCGGGTGTCGGCGCGAACGGCGCGTTCCACCCCATCTCCTGGTGCCGTGACTACGACGGCGGGCGCTCCTTCTACACCGGCATGGGCCGCACCGAAGCGTCCTACGGCGAAGGCCAGTTCCGCGACCACCTGCTCGGGGCGCTGCGCTGGACCACCGGCATGGTGCGCGGCGACTGCCAGGCCGGGATCGCGGCCAACTACAAGATCGAGCGGCTGACCGGCAAGAACGCGGCCGGGCAGCTCGACCAGATCGGCGAGCCGCACGGGCTGACCATCGCCCCCGACGGCAAGGTGTTCTACATCGGCAAGGCGGCCTGCCCGACCGGGCCGGTGGTCAGCTGGGACGACCCGAACGTCGGCCTCGGCTGCGGCACGATCCACCAGTGGGACCCGGCCACCAAGAAGGTCAAGCTGCTCACCACCCTGCGGGTGATGGGCAACCGCGGCAGCGGCGACGAGCTGGTCAAGAACGAAGAGGGCCTGCTCGGGCTGGCGCTGGACCCGAAGTTCGCCGAGAACGGCTGGATGTACGCCTACTGGATGCCGCACGAGTCGATCGACCGCGACAAGCGGATCGGCAAGCGCACGGTCTCGCGGTTCACCTACAACGCGGCCGCGCAGACGATCGACCAGGCCACCCGCAAGGACCTGCTGTCCTGGGACGTGCAGATCCACAGCTGCTGCCACGCCGGCGGCGGGATGGCGTTCGACAAGGACGGCAACCTCTACATCGGGTCCGGGGACAACAACTCCTCGGGCGGTTCGAACGGCTACTCGGGCAACAACTGGACCCTGGACTACAAGGGCCTGTCGTTCCAGGACGCCCGCCGCACGGCGGGCAACACGAACGACTACGGCGGCAAGATCCTGCGCATCCACCCGGAGCCGAACGGGACGTACACCATCCCGCCGGGCAACCTGTTCCCGAACGGGCCGTCCGACAAGACGCGCCCGGAGATCTACGTGATGGGTGTCCGCAACATCTCGCGCCTGCAGATCGACCCGGTGCACAACTGGATGACCGCGGGCTGGGTCGGCCCGGACGCGCCGTCGCCCAGCCCCGAGCTGGGGCCGGCGAAGTACGAGACGGCCACGATCATCACCGAGGCGGGCAACCACGGCTGGCCGTACTGCATGGGCAACCGGCAGCCCTACCGCGACCGCAGCAGCACCAACGCCGCGGAACTCACCGGCTGGTACGACTGCGACCACCCGGTGAACACCTCGCCGCGCAACACCGGCCTGGTGACGCTGCCGCCGATCAAGGACAACATGATCTGGTACTCGCCGGACGGCGGCGGCCCGGTCTTCCCGAAGCGGCCGGGCTCGTCCATTCCGACGTACAACGCGGCGGACGCCACCTACACCCAGCCGTACCTGCGCGGTGGCGGCCAGGCGATCATGTCCGGGCCGACGTACCACCGCTCGCTGGTCAACACCGGCAGCGGCGTCGCGTGGCCGGAGTACTGGGACAACAAGTGGTTCATCGCCGACGAAGCCAACTCGCAGAACCGGGTCGCGGTGGCCGTCGACCCGGCGGGCGTGCCGACGCACCAGCCGCCGGTGTTCGCCGAGACGTTCCGGCAGATCATCCCCGGCGGCGCGGGTGACACCCGGGTGCAGAGCTGGATGGACGCCAAGTTCGGGCCGGACGGTGCGCTGTACGTCCTGGACTACGGCAACGGCTTCTTCTCCCTGGACGCCAACCAGAAGCTGCTGAAGATCAGCTACACCGGCGGCGCGCCGACGCCCGCTCCGGCGGCGTCGTCGACGATGGTGCAGAACAAGGCGCTGACGGCGGCGTTCACCGGGTCGAAGTCCGGTGGCGTGTCCTACCGGTGGGAGTTCGGCGACGGCTCGGTGTCCACCCAGGCCGACCCGCGGCACACCTATCCGCGCACCGGGATCTTCACCGCCAAGCTCACCGTGACCTACGCGAACGGCGAGGCGGTGACCACCCGGGCGTCGGTGAACGTCGGCTGCGCGGTGGCCGATCCGAGCCCGGTGGTGACCTTGGGCGACACCCTCACGAAGGTGGTCAACCGCAACGCCGGTGGTGGTTGCACGGTGGACGATTTCCTCGACGACGAAGGCGTGTGGACCACGCACGCGGCGTTCGTCAACCACGTCGAGCAGGCCACCGAGACGCTGTCCGACCTCGGGGTGCTCAACGACGCCGAGGTGGCCGAGCTGAACGCGGCCGCGGCGGCGTCGCCGATCGGGAAACCGGGCACGACGGGCTACGAGGCGCTCTTCGACGGCACAGCCGCATCGCTGCGCGCCTGGGAGCAGGCACCTTCCGGGCAGTTCACGCTGCAACCCGACGGCTCCATCCGGGCCGGCGGCGGGCTGGGCATGCTGTGGTACGCGCAGCGGCAGTTCGGCGACTTCTCGGTCAAGGTGCAGTTCAAGGACATCGCCCCGGACCCGAACCGGGCCAACAGCGGGGTGTTCGTCCGGTTCCCGGATCCGCGGACCCCTCTGGACCAGCGGCCGCCGGGCAGCTGCGGGACGGTCGGGTCGGCGCGGACGTCGCAGGCCTGGGTCGCGATCTACTGCGGCCACGAGATCCAGATCTACGACGGCGACACCGGCGAGCCGCAGAAGACCGGGTCGGTCTACAACTTCGACCCGCGCCCGCTCGACCAGGCGGGGGCGCGGCCGAAGGGGACGTGGAACGAGTACGAGATCAAGGTCGTCGGGCAGCACTACACGATGATCCGCAACGGCGTGGTGATCAACGAGTTCGACAACACGCCCGGCCAGCAGTCGTCGCGCGCGGGTGACCCGCCCACCGACCTGCGGCAGTTCGTCAGCGGGTTCATCGGGCTGCAGAACCACAGCGACAACGACCTGATCGAGTTCCGCAACATCCGGGTGCGGCAGCTGTAGCTCTGCCGCGGCCCCTCGTGAGTGGTAAGTCGGGTTAGAACCCGACTTACCACTCACGAGGCCCACTTCAGGAAGGGTTCTCCCGCGATGTCCCCACGACTGATCGCCCTGCTGCTGACCGCGTTCCTGGCCGTGCTGGGGCTGGCGACGCCCGCGGCGGCGGCCCCGGTCCAGACGCTGACCTGGACCGGGAACAACAGCACCACCGAATACGCGTCCGCGCCCACCGGCGCCCTGCCGGGCGAGACCACGATCATCTTCGAGAACAGCGAAGCCACCGGCAACACGACCGGGATGTCGCACACCCTGACGTTCGACACGACGACGCCGGGCTACAACCACGACGTCTCGCTGAACATCCTGGCCAACCCGTTCGACCCGCAGGACGGCCGGCACGAGGCCGTCGTGACGCTGACGCCCGGCAAGTACCGTTACTACTGCACCATTCCCGGCCACACCGCGATGGTGGGGGAGTTCGTCGTCTCCGACGGCACCGGCGACACGACCCCGCCGACGGTGACCGCTTCGGTGGCGGGCGACCGCGACTCTTCGGGCAACTACGTCGGCTCCGCCACGGTTTCGCTTTCGGCGAGCGACTCGGGCTCCGGCGTGGCTTCGGTGGAATACCAGCTCGACGGCGGCACCTGGACGGCCTACTCGGCGCCGGTGGTGGTTTCCGCCGTGGGCACGCACATGCTGCACCACCGCGCCCGCGACGTCGCCGGGAACCAGTCGGAAGAAGGGATGGCGCACTTCACGGTCGTCGCGCGGCCGGGGGACACGACCGCGCCCGCGGTGACCGCCGCGATCACCGGCACGCAGGACCCGTCGGGCAACTACCTCGACGTCGCGACCGCGCGGATCACCGCCACCGACGCGGATTCCGGCGTGGCTTCGGTGGAGTACCAGCTGGACGGCGGGGCCTGGACGGCCTACACGGCTCCGGTCGCGGTGACCGCGGCGGGCACGCACATGCTGCACTACCGGGCCACCGACGTCGCCGGGAACGTGTCGCCGGAGGGCATGGCCCACTTCACGGTGGTGAGGAGCGACACGACGGCACCGGCCGTGTCGGCCTCGGTGGCCGGTACGCAGGACGGGGACGGCAACTACGTCGGCAAGGCGACGGTCACGGTGACCGCTTCGGACACCGGTTCCGGGGTCGCCGCCGTGGAGTACAAAGTGGACAGCGGTGCCTGGACCGCCTACACGGCGCCGGTTCCGGTGTCGGCGGCCGGTGCGCACACGGTGGGCTACCGCGCTCGCGACGTCGCCGGAAATGCGTCCGCGGAGGGTTCGGTGTCGTTCACCGTGGTCGCCGGCGGGGACACCACCGCGCCCGCGGTCGCGCTCCAGGTCACCGGGAAGCAGGACGGCGGCTGGAACTACGTGAGTTCGGCGACCGTGACGGTGACCGCCTCCGACGCCGGGTCCGGGGTGGGCCTCATCGAGTACAAAGTGGACTCTTCGGCGTGGACCCGGTACGCGGCGCCGGTGGTGGTGTCCGCGCTCGGGGCGCACACCGTGCGGGCCCGGGCCACCGACGTCGCCGGCAACGTCTCGGCGGAGGTCTCGGGCGCGTTCACGGTGGTCGCGGCGCCCCCACCGCCGGACGCGTGCCCGGCTTCGGACACCCGCGAGACGGTGGTGATCGGCGGCATCGACAGCCAGGTGGAGAACATCGACACCGGCAACGGCTGCACGATCAACGACGTCATCGACGAGAACGCGGAGTACGCGTCGCACGACCGGTTCGTGAAGCACGTCAAGGCGGTGACGCAGGAGCTGGTGGCCAACGGGGTGTTGTCCCCGGGCGACCGCAACCGCATCGTCACGGCGGCGATCGAGTCCGGCGTCGGCGGCGGTTTGGCACCGGCGGACGGGGGTAAGCGGAAGGCTTCAGCTCGCGCCTAGGGAAATGAGTGACGGATGCCCGCCTTGACCCGCGTCCTCGGAGCGGTGACCGCCGCCTACAGTGCCACGATCATCGCCGCGCCGCGTGTTCTGGCCAAACCGTGCGGCCTGACGACCCCGGCCGGCGGAGTCACCGCGGGCGTCCGCACCCTGATCGCCGGCATCGGCGCTCGCGACGCCGCGATCGGCCTGGCGATGCTGTTCGCGCCCGAAGGCAAGCCGCTCCGGGTGGCCCTCGCCGCCCGGGTGGCCTCCGACGCGGCGGACGCGGTGGTGTTCGGCACCGGCCTGCCGGACCGCTCGGCGCGCACGAAGGTGGCGGCGTTCGCGGCCGGCTGGGCGGCGCTGTGCGCGGCGTCGGTGGTGGTCCGCTGACGGACACAGGCGGAGCGGACGGCCCGGTCGTGATCATCGACCGGGCCGTCCGCGAGAGCTCAGTGATCGTTGAAGTAGTAGTGCTGGCTCGAGTGCTGGTAGTTCGGGCCCAGGTAGATCCCGACGCCGATGTTCCAGTTCTCCGGGAGGTTGTGCGTGCCGCCATCGGATGCCCTGGCGGTGGCGCAAGAGCCCAGTCCGCCGGACGCGGTGAGCGTGTACCGCATGTCGTAGGCGCCCGGAACGGAGCTCTCCTCGACGGAGATCGTGGCCCGGGGAGCGAGCCCGTCGGCCGCCGTGTCACAGAGGGAGACGACGTCGCCGTTCTCTTCGATGTAGATGGTGCCGCCCTTGGCGGCGTCCGTGGTGGTCCACGTGTGGTCCCAGCTGCCGCCGGGCGGGTCCACCTGTGCCGACGCCGACGTCGCGCTCAGGAGTGTCCCGCCGGCGACGAACGCCGTCGTCGCGACCACGGCCGCGATCTTGTTACGCATGGTATGACTTCCAATCTCGTTTTCGCACCGGGAAACCGGGCGGGCTTGGGTGACCGCCGAAGAAATCCCGTTCTGTGCCAACCCCAGTTGCCGAGAGTGCCGGAATCGTCACCTCGGCCGACCCGGCCGGGTGAGCCGCTCTCGCCAGGCCGACCGTGCCAGGCGTGCCCGGACGGGGTCAAGCGGCCCCGAAACGATTCATCCCTGCCCGAAGGGTCCTCGAAGGCGGAACCTTTTGCGCGTCGCGCCGCGACCTGCGGAATCGGCACCACCGATGGCCGGCGATTGTCCACAATGGTGCTCGAGTCCGAATAGTCGGGAAGCTTCCGTCGAACCGGAACGATCGCGGTGCCGTCCACACGGGACGGTACGGCCGAGGCGCCGTCAGACCTCCGAGGCCGACGAGTTCTCCGCCGCGAACCGGGTCAGTTCGGCGCGGTCGCGGACCGAGGTCTTCATCAGCAGCGCCGCGACGTGCTTCTCCACCGTGCGCGGGGAAATGTGCAGCCGGGCCGCCAGTGCCTTGTTGCTGAGCCGGAACGCCAGCAGCTCGAAGACCTCGTACTCGCGCAGGGTGACGCCGATCGCGCGCAGGCTTTCGGGCACCCGCTCGGTGCCCGTGCGGCGCTGCTGCACCGACGCCCCGGCCCGGCGCAGCAGGGCCCGGCAAGCGCTGGCCACCGGGATCACGTCCGCGCCGTGGAAGTGGCTCTCGGCTTCGCGCAGCCAGTCCGCGGGCTCGCCCCAGCCGTCGTCGACGGCGGGTTCCGCGGTCAGGCGCAGGCCCAGCGGCCGGGCGACGCCGAACGGGGCGGCCGCCTGGGCCGCGCGCCGCATCGCCGCGGCGGCGGGCTCGTGCGCGTGGTCGCGGCCGTGCAGCACCGCTTCGGCCAGCAGCACGAACTGCCGGTTCCAGCGCATCCCGCCGGTGGCCCCGGCGGCGATCCGCCGGTGGTCGTCCCAGGTCGCGTCACCGGCGATCACGTCGAGCAGGAGCTTCAGGCCGTGGGTGCCGGCGAGGTGGAAGGTGCTCTGCTGCCGCGCCTGGTCGGCGGCCAGGGTCGTCAGCTCGGCGCGCGCGGTCTCGCGGTCCTCCTCCAGCAGCGAGCAGAAGACCTGGGCCAGGCCGCGGGCGAGCGGGGCCTCGGGGCCGGCGTCGCCGCCCCCGCGCCGGAAGTCGCCGAGCGCGGTCTCCATCGCCCGGCGGTCGCCGCGGTGCCCCGCCAGCACCGCCTGCGCCATCTGGACGTACCGGCTGACGGCGTACAGCTTGATCCGCGAAGACTCGGCGTAGCACGCGTCGAGCCGCCGCCCGGCCTCGTCGAACCGGCCGCACAGCACGGAATGCAGGCCCAGCACGGCGTCCGCGTTGTAGGCCAGGCTGATCCCGCCGGTGCGCAGTGCCTCGGCGCGCGCGGTCTCCAGCCCCGAGGGGTCCGCTTCGGCCAGCCAGGCGTTGCCGCCGAGGCCGACCAGCGCGTAGTTGCGCCAGTTCGTCAGCCGGTGTTCGGCGGCGCTGTCGAGCATCCGGCGGAAGCACTCGTCGGACTCGGCCATGTCCCGTTCGCGCACCACGAACCCGACCGCGTAGAGCGCCTGGCACGCGGTCGACGGAGAGCCGATCCGCTCGGCGCCGGCGACCGCGCGGCGGCCCAGCTCTTCGCTGCGGCGCACCCGGTCGGGGGCCGGGCCGGACATCGACAGGTAGGCGTCCACGGCGTCCACCGCCACCGCTTCCTCGGCCAGCCCGTCCGCCGGCAGCAGGGCACGCGCCGCGGCGACCTGTTCGAAGCCCTCCGCCCAGCGGCCGGCGACCTGGGCCGCCCACGCCAGGCGGACGTGGACGCGGATCTGGCGCGCGGGATCGCGGCCGTCGGCGGGCCGCAGCGAGCGCGCGACCTTCACCGCGCGGTCGAACTGCCCCGCCTCCGCCAGCGCGAACAGCAGCAGCTCCAACAGGTCCCGGTACCGGCCGGACCGGTCGTCACCGCGATCGGCGTCGTCGCCGAGCAGGCTCACGGCGTGTTCCAGCACGGCGATCGCCGACCCCGGCGCGCCCTCGCCCAGCGCGCGCTGGGCGGCCTCGCGGTACAGGTCGGCGGCGGCCCAGCGGTCCCCGGCGCCCAGCCGCAGCGACGCGGCCAGGCTGCACAGCTCACCCGGCAGGTCGGGGTGCAGCTCGACCACGGCGTCGGCCGCTTTCGCCGACAGCGCCACGCGTTCGGCCGGGTTGAGCAGGGTGAGCAGGGCCTCGGCGGTCAGCGGGTGACGGAAGGCGTACCAGTCTTCGCCGCGCTCGTCGGCGGTGAGCAGCTGGGCGGCGACGGCGGACTGCAGGTGGCCGAACAGGCTGTGGTCGTCGAGCTCGCTCACCCGTTGCACGACCGAGAGCGGGAATCGGCGGCCGAGCACCGCGGCGATGGCGAGCAGCTGCTTGCCGCGTTCGCCGAGGCGGTCGGCGCGGCGGGTGATGATCGTGACGAGCGTCGAGGGCACGGCGCTGCGGCCGTGGCCGGTGAACCGCCAGCCCGCCGCGCCGGCCACCAGCTCGCCGGCCGCCACCATGCTGTGCAGCAGTTCCTCGACGACCAGGGGATTGCCCGCGCTGTCGGCGAACAGGCGCTCGGCCACGTCGGCGGACACCTGGTCCGGCTCGGCGCCGAGCGAGGAGGCCACCACGTCCCGCACCTCGGCGGGGCCGAGGCTGTCCAGCTGCATGAGGAACCCCTCGCCGCGCCGGGCGGCGGCGTGGGCGGCCTCCAGCGCGGGCGAGGGTTCGGCGCGCAGCGTGGCCAGCACGACCACCGGCTGCGTGCGGACGTTGGCGGCCAGGTACTCCACCACGGCGAGGGTTTCCACGTCGGCGTCCTGCAGGTCGTCGACGACGAAGAGGCAGCCGCGGCCCGCGCCGGCCAGCCCGGTGAGCCGCAGCGTCGCCTCGGCGAGCACCACCAGCGAGGAGTCGCCCGCGGTGTCGGTGCCGGCGGCCCAGTCGGGGATCAGCCTGCCCAGCACCGACCGGTACGGCCCGAGCTGTTCGACCAGCTCGCGGCCGCCGGTGCGGGCGAGGGACAGGAGTGCTTCGGTGAGCGCCCGGAACGGCACGGCGGGGCCGGTGGTGCTGCCGCGTCCCCGCAGCACCACCAATCCCGCGTCCAGGGCGTGGCCGACCGCTTCGGCGGCGAGCCGGGTCTTGCCGATACCGGGTTCCCCCGTGACGAACACGGCCGATCCGGAAGAGCGGCGAGCGTCGTGCAACACCCGCCCGATCTCCTCGATCTCCGGTCCTCGGCCGACGAGAGCGGGGGCACGGGTGCGCATGCGCCAACCTTAGAGACCGGAGTCACGAATTCGGTGGTTTTCCGGTGGAGATTCCACTGTTCGGACGGCAGGCTCGGGGTTATTGTCACGCTTTGTGCCGTCGCGAGTACGTCACGCGTGCGTGTGGTTGCTGACGACCGTGCTGATGTCCATCGTGACGACCGCCGCGCCGGCGACGCCGAGGGTCAGCCCGGCGAGAATCCCCGCCCGGACACCGATCTTCGTTCTGGCGGCGGGCGTGGCGTCGCCGAGCGGGCTGTCCGCCTCCGGGCGGGCGGGGGTCGCGTCGAATTCGCCGGTGTTGGTGTCGTTGCGCATCTGCACTCCCGTGGTGAGGTGTTTCCCGGTTATTTCGGAAGACGTCCCGAAGGTTCGAGCAGCAGAACCGACGGAACCTGTTCGGCAAAACCGGCCCGCAACAACCCGAAACCGATACCCCCGGTTCCGGTGAGCAGGCCCGGGCTCGCTACTCCGTGCGGAGTACCGCACTGGAGCCCGTGTCCTTCGATGGCGCCGACGAGGCGCGAAGTCGCCCTCCGCAAGGCGGAAACCGACGGTTCGTGGCCCTGCCCGGCGAGCACCACGAGTGCTTCGAGGGTGCCGAGTTCGCCGTGGCAGAGCGATTGGTCGGACGACGGCGGCCGGGCGGCCACCGCGGCCGAGAACGCGTCCGCCGCCCGCGCGGCGAACCCCGGTCCGGCGGCCGTGGCGAGCACCCGGCCGGCCAGGCCCGAGCACCAGCCCAGGTCGCCGTCCAGGGGGTCCGCCGTGGTCCGGCCGCCGCGCCCGAGAGCCCAGTCGACACCCGCGGCACCCCAGAGGAAGCCGGGGGCGGCGGGGCGCGGGGCGCCGGCGAGCCGCCGGGAGAGCGTGGCGGCCAGCGCGGCCGCTTCCGGCAGCCCGCTTTCCGCGTGCACGGCGTGCATGGCCGCGAGGGCGCCCGCGGTGCCCTCGCCGACGCCCACCGGCGCGGCCGCGTCGGCGGCGGCGGTCGCGGCGATCGCGGCGGGCAGGCAGGCGGCGAGGGTGCTGTCGCCGAGGAGGGAGGCCAATCGGGCCAAGGCGTAGCAGATCCCGCCGAGGCCGAAGAAGCCGCCGGAGCCGACTTCGCGCGCGAGCTCGGGGTGTTCGGCGAGGACCTCGACGAGCACCGGCAGCGTGCGCACGGCCTTCGCGGCGAGCTCGGAGTAGCGGGCGGTGCCGGTCAGCCGGCCCAGCTGGGCCAGGAAAAGGGCCGTGCCGCAGTAGCCCTCGGCGAGCCCGGCACCCATCGGCAGCACCAGCCAGTGGCGGCCGTCCAGGAGTTCCAGGCCGACCCAGTTGGCGCGCACGTCGTCGTGGGCGGCGCGGGCGACGAGGTCGTCGCCGATCGCGGAGGCCAGCGCGAGCAGGTGCTGGCTGTCGGGCACGACGGCGGCCACGGCGCCGGGCAGCGGCGCACCCGCGCCGTGGCGGACCACCGGGCGGCGGGTGGCGAGGGTGGCCTCCACGAACCACTCCTGCTCGCGCAGGTCTTCCGCGCACAGCTGGGCGATCTTCGCGCGAGCCTGGTCGAGGCCGCTCGCGGCCAGCAGGCCGGGCAGGACCACGCCGGTCCCGGTGGTGACGTCGACCGAGCCCGCGGCGGCGGTGAACACCGGCACGTCGCCGTCGCACAGCTCGGTGATCTCGTGCTGCACGAGCGCGGGCAGGTGGGCCTTCCCGTGGTCCTCGGCGAGCGAGGCGAACGCCTCGGGCCGGGCGGCACCGGCGGCGAGGTGCGCGGGGTGCGTCGAGTCGGTCAGCAGGGTGGCGTAGACCTGCGTCGGCCGCATCACCAGGCGGATCTCCTCGGCCGCGAACCCGTCGAGCGCACCGCCGAGCAGCTCGGTGCGGCGGTCGACCAGGGACTCGTAGGCGGCGCGGAAGCCGCTCAGCAGGCTCTGCCGGTACAGCCCGGCGTCGACCTCGGCCCCGTCGAGCACCGGCCGGTTCGCGCCGCCGGCGTAGGGGATCGGCCCGCGGGCGAGGCGCATGGCGTCGGTGCCGGCGCCGGTCCAGTGCGGCACCTCCCCGGGGCTCTGGTCGCCGTTGCCGCCGCCGAAGGCCGAGACGTCGAGCGCGCCGTGCTCGCCGAGCATCAGCGTGGGCAGCAGGGCGGTGCGCGCCACCGAGCGGTGCAGCGCGGCGGCGGCCGGGTCCGGCCCGTTGCGGGTGAGCGCGGTGAAGGCGGGGTGGAACAGGGTCTCGACGTCCACGAGCATCGGCTGGTCACCGCAGGCGATGAGGTTCTCGCAGTGCATGTCGGTGGCGTCGAGCGCGTAGAGGAGGGCCAGCAGCGCACCCTGGCGGCGGTAGAACAGTTCGACCCCGGCCTGGTCGGCGCACGGCCGCGCGGGCACGTACTCGGTCCAGCCGTAGCCGTCGCGGGCCAGCACGCCCACCGGGCGCGGCACGAGCCCGGGCCGTTCCTCGGCGAACCACCGCAGCAGCTCGCCCCACCGGGCGAGCAGCCCGAGCGGACGCGGCTTGTAGACGAGCTGCCGTCCGTCGGCGAAGCCGAGCACGGCCACCGCCCGGCCGCCGGAGTGCACGTCGCCGGCACCGAGGGTCAGCTCGCTCAGTTCGGCTTCGCTCCCCGCGAGCAGCCCGGCCCGCAGCGCGGCCCGGTCGGCGGCGAACCGCGTGAGCAGCTCGGCGACGGCGTCGGCGGTGCGCAGGCAGGTCTGGGCGAGCAGCCGGGCCAGCACCGGGTGGCGGCCCAGGACGTCGGTGAGGTACCCGCGGCCGCCGAGCAGGCGCAGGAAGTCGACGAAACGGTCGCGCCCGGTGGCGCCGCGCAGCAGGCCGGCCTTCTTCGCGGAGTGCAGTTCCAGCACGAAGGTGCGGGCCGCGAGGGCGGTGAGCTGCCCGCAGAGCCAGCTCTCGACACCGGGCCAGACCTGCTCGGCGGCGGGTTCGCGCCCGGCCAGCAGCTCGCGGGTGGCGGCGGCGAAGGGCAGCACGGCGTGCCGGAAGACGCGGTCGCCGTCGGCGTCGACGGGAGCGGGCCAGTCGCCCTCGGTGGGCAGGGCAGCGAGCACCTCGTCGGCGAGCAGCGCCCAGGCGGGCCGGTCGGTGCCGCCCTCGCCGGGAAGGCGAGCGGCGGTCCACCAGGCCGGTGCCTCGTGGGGGGCCTGCTCGGGGCGCTCTACTGTCTGGCTCACGCCGAAGAGATTCGCACTCGCGCAGTTGCGGGCGCATGGGTACTCGCTACCCAGATTGGGTGGCCTGCGCCGAGTGGAGGAAGGGTCATCGCCTCCCGATGATCACCGGTGCGTCGGGAAAGGCCAGGTCACGGCACTCCCGCGATGATCGGCGTGCCGAGCTCCGCCAGGTCCCGCCGGCGCACCGTCCGCACCGGCACGGTGGTGGCCAGAGCCGCGACATGGCCTCCGGGAACCGCGAAGGCGCGCAGGTGCACCGGCTCACGCGGCCACCCCGGCACGTCCGATCCGGCGACCGGCCCCCGCACGTCCACCCGAGCCGGCGCCGCCGCCAGCCCCAGCCCGGCCAGCTTCATCGCCGCCTCCTTGCGGGTCCACGCCGCCAGCAGCCGCCCGGCCCGCTCCGCCGGGGCCGCCGCCGAGAACTCCCGATGCTCCGAAGCCGACAAAACGACTCCCGCCAGCCCGGCCGGGTCGGCCGCCGTGGCCGGGTCTTCGATGTCCGCCCCGATCATGCCCGCCTCCGCCACCGCGAGCAGCAGCCAGCGCCCGGTGTGGGACACCGAAAACTCGGGCGCCCCGGCCAGCCGGGGCCGGCCGTGCGCGGGGTCGCCGCAGTGCGTGCACGTCCGGTCGATCTCCACCTCCCTCGGCGGAATGCCGAGCACTGCACCACCCCAAAGGCGTTGCACCGCCCGGGAAGTCACGAACACGTCCCCCGCCGCCAGCCGGGCCCGGCGAGCGCGCTCGGCGTCGTCGAGCAGGGAGACCCACTCCGGCCGGGGCCGGATCGGCACCAGCCAGACGTCGACGTGGCCGGTCATGGCGCCTGCGGCAGCAGCAGGGCCGCCCGCGGCGCGGGCAGCTCGTCCGACGGCGAGCCCAGCTCCGCCAGCAGGTGCCCGACGGCCGCGGCGAGCTGGTCGTCCTCGCCCGGCAAGAGCCGGTCCGGAGCGGGCACCACCGCGAGGTCGGGCTCGACGCCGTGGTTCTCCAGCGAGCCACCCGCGTCGCCGAACCGGTAGCGGAACTCCGGCTGGGTGGTGACCGTCCCGTCCACCAGCCGGTGCCGCGGCCAGGTCGCGATCACCCCGCCCCAGCTGCGCCTGCCGATCAGCGGGCCCAGCCCGAGCGCCCGGAAGACGTGGGCGAAGATCTCGCCGTCGGAGCCGGTGTGCTCGTTGAGCAGCGTCGCCATCGGGCCGCGCGGCGACTCCGTCGGGTACGGCGCCATCCCGCTCCAGCGGCCGTGCTCGGTGCCGGTGCGGCGGCGGGCGAGCCGGTCGAGCAGCAGCGGTGACACGTGCCCGCCGGTGTTGAACCGGACGTCCACGATCAGCCCGTCGCGGTCGAGCTCGGTCAGGAACCCGCGGACGAAGTCGGCGTAGCCGCTGCGCGTCATGTCCGGCACGTGCAGGTAGCCCAGCCGCTCGCCCGACACCGCCCGCACGTACGCGCGGTTGCCCTCCGCCCAGTCCAGGTACCTCGCCCGGGCTTCGCCAGCGGACGCCCGCACGACCACGCGGTGTTCGGCGCCGGCCCGTCGCACGGTCAGCTCCACCTCGCGGTCGGCCTGCCCGACCAGGAGCTCGCCGGGACCCGGCGGGCCCACCCGGCGGCCGTTGACCGCCACCACGGCGTCGCCCGCGCGGATGTCCGCGCCGAGCCGGGCGCACGGCGAACCGGCCTTCGGGTTCCACGGGTCGCCGCGCAGGATGCGCGCGATCCGCCACTGCGAGCCGTCGGGCGGGGTGTCCCAGTCGACGCCGAGGAAGCCCTGCGCCTCGTCCGGCCCGGCGCGGTACTCGCCGCCGCGCTCGAACGCGTGCGACGTGCCGAGCTCGCCGTGCAGCTCCCAGATCAGGTCCGACAGCTCCGCGCGGCACGACACCAGCTCCGCGAGCGGCGCGTACCGGTCGTACACCGCGTCCCAGTCGAGCCCGGACATCCGCGCGTCCCAATAGCCTTCGCGCTGCAGCCGCCACGCCTCGCGGAACATCTGCCGCCACTCCGCGGACGGGTCGAACGGGACCTTGACGCGCCCGAGGTCGACCCAGCCGGTGGCCGGGCCCGGCTCTTCGCCGTCGGGCGGGTCGCCGGCGGCGTCGGCGCGCAGCACCCGCAGCCGGCTGTCGGTGCGGTGCAGCACGACGTCACCCCGCACGTCGAGCTCGTCGACCGCGCCGAGGCAGCCCGCGGTGACCCGGCCGGTGCCGAGGTCCACCAGCGACACCGTGCCCTCGGCGCCGGAGCCCGGGTGCGCCGGGTCGGGCGCGGCGAGCGGCACCGAAAGCAGCAGCACCCGCCCGGGCAGGGCCCCGATGTCGCTGTAGCGGCCTTCGGGCACCGGGAACGCCGCCACCCGCCGGGAAATCCCGTCGAGGTCGATCTCCACGCGGCCGTCGCCGCGCGGGGCGGGCAGCGCCTGCCCGGGCACGGCGGACCGCGTCTCGAACGGCGAAGGATCGCCGGCCCGCAGCGTGATCAGGTACGGCCGGGAGCCGAACGGGAACCCGACGTCGAACTGCACCTGGTCCAGCTCGGGCGTGAGATCGCGCTGGCCGAGGAAGTACAGGTACCGCCCGGCCGGGTCGAACGCCGGGCGCGCGTCGCGCACCACCGGCTCGGTGACCCGGTGGGTGCGCCCGGACGCGGTGTCGGCGAGCTTGATCGACGACGTGCGCGGCGACTCGGGGAAGGTGTAGGCCAGCCACCGGCCGTCGGGCGACCACGCCAGGTCCTCGATGCGCTCGTGCCGGCTCGCGTCGAGCAGCCGGGGCCGGGGGAGCACGTCGGCGGTGTCCACGATCCACACGCGCTGGCGGCTGGTCGCGAAGGCGACGAGCCCGGACGCGGGGGAGGCGGTCAGCTCGGTGATGTGCCCGACGCCGCCCGCGACCAGCACCGAAGCGTCCTCGCCGCCCTCGGCGTCCAGCAGCACGATCCGCTCGTCCGGGCTCTCGTCGGCGGCCACGGCGACCAGCTGCCGCCCGCCGGCCAGCCAGCGCAGCAGCCGGTAGCGGACGCCGTCGGCGCTGCCGTGGCCGCGGACCGGCCCTGACCAGTGCTCGAAGGTGAACGCCTTGCCGCGGGCGGTCACCGCGAGCCGGGTGCCGTCGGGGGACAGGCGCGCGCCGTCGAGGTACTCGCCCGCGGGGGCGAACCGGCGGCCGCGCTGGGGTGCCGCGCCGCCGAGGTCCACCGCCACCGGCCGGGTGCCCCGGGCGTCGAGCAGGTGCAGCCGGGCGCCCGCGGTGTAGACGAGCCGGGTGCCGTCGGTGGTGAGCCCGCGCGCGTAGTGGTCGTGGTGGTCGGTGTGGCAGCGCAGGTCGGTGCCGTCGGGCAGGCACGAGTAGACGTTGCCGATGCCCTCGTGGTCGCTGATGAAGTGGACGCGGCCGCCGGCCCAGCAGGGGTCGGCGACGTTCCCGGGCAGCGCGACGAGCCGGGTGAACGGCCCGGATTCCTGCTCGGCGTACCACAGTTCGCCGGTGCCGCCGCCCCGGTAACGCTTCCACCGCGCGGGATCCGCGGTGTTGCGGCCGACGACGACCCCGCCATCGCCGAAGGCGATCGTGTCGGCCGGGCCGAGCCGCAGCGGCCGTGCCGGGCCACCGGACGAGGCCACCGAGAACAGGCGCGCGCCGAAGCCGGACGGCTGCTCGGCGTCGGTCGCGTAGAGCACTTCGCCGGTCTGCGGGTGCCAGCCGACGGTGACGCAGCGGCCTGCCTGGTACGTCAGCCGCCGCGGCCGGCCGCCCTCGGCCGGCATGACGTACACCTCGGCCGGGCCGTCGTAGGTGCCGACGAACGCGATTTCGGTGCCGTCCGGGGAAATCCGCGGCCGCCGGGCTTCGCCGGGGCCCGCGGTCAGGCGGTGCGCCCGGCCGCCGCCGGCCGGGACGGACCAGAGGTCGTCCTCGCACGCGAAGTACAGGGTGCCGCCGGAGATCGCGGGAGTGCGCAGATACCCGGCCCGCCCGGTCACGACCGGGCCTCGATGCGCTCGCGGATCCGCTCGGCCAGCTCGCGACGGCGGTCCTCGGCGGACGCCTGGTGCGCCCGGATGTCCTCGTCGGACAGGGTCCAGTAGCACGCCGTCCGCCACTCGCCGACGGTGTGGGAATCCCGCTCGCAGCGGACCTGGTGCTGGGCTTCGAGGGCTTCGGCGGACAGGAACATGGTGTTGTGCGTGTAGACCTGGTTGACGATCACGCGCATGTTGAGCTCGTCGCGCAGGTGCTTGTGCACCGCGTAGACGGCGAACGCGCCGAGCCCGCGGTCGCGCGGCAGCACGCCGAAGGACAGCTCGCAGCACTGCGCGCGCCAGTCGATCGAGGTGATCCACGCGAACCCCAGCACGCGGTCGTGCGCGCCGCAGATGGTGAAGATCCGCTTGGTGCGGTGCTCCTCGGCGATGGTGCGCAGCTGCCGGGCCTGCAGGCCGTCGTCGTCCGACCCGACCGCGAAGTCGGTGAGGTTGGCCGCGAAGCGTGCCTCGCGCAGCAGCTCGGTGCGCAGCGGGACGTCCTCTTCGGTGAAGTGCCGGACGGTCACGATCGGCATGGCTCCTCCTTCACCAGGACCAGCACGTCGTGGAACGCGTGGCCGGCGTAGTGGTGGCCGGGCAGCACGCCGCTGCGGGCGAACCCGGCTCCGAGAAAGGCGGCGGCGCCGTCGGTGCAGCCGGCGGGGACCAGCGCGACGAACGACGTCCGCCGCTGGTAGGCGGCGAGGTGCCCGAGCAGCGCGCGCACCGGTCCGGGCCCGGCGGACGTGCTCGAGACGTACGCCTGGCGCGGCTGCGCCCGGTTCGGCACGCAGCCGACCAGCGCGCCGCCCGCGGCGTACACCTGGGCTTCGCGGCGGGTGAGCTCCCGCACGAGCAGGGCGTCGTTCTGGGTCACCGGATCGGTGCCGAGGAACCCGCGCGCGGCGTCGCCCGCGCGGCGCAGACCCCGCGCCGCCTCGGCGGGCGAAAGCGGCCTCAAGTCAGTCATGGCGGATCGTCCCCCAGATCTCCCGTGCGGCGGGTGCGCCGTCGAACCAGGTGGCGGCCGGGACGACCGCCTCGCGCCGGAACCCGGCCGCGGCCAGCGCGTCGGTGGCGGGTGTGGTGACCCAGCCGTACAGGCGTCGCAGGTTCAGCCCGGTGAAGCCGTGCTCGACGGCGGCCCGCAGCAGGTCGTCCACTTCGGACAGTCTGTTATGGACACCGATTTCGACGCGGGCCCGGCGGTGCACCCAGTCGATGTCGGTGTAGCGGACGAAGGCGCCGTCGGTGACGCACAGCTCCTCGTCGTCCCCGGCGGGCGGGGGGACCTCGGTCGGCTCGGCGAGCGCGGGCCAGCCGTCGATCGGCAGCCCGAGCAGCTCCCCGGCGAGCCACGGCCCGCTCAGCAGCCCGCGGTCGGTGCCGCGGTATCCGCGCAGTTTCATGACTCCGCCCAAACCTGCGAGAAGAAGACCGTGCCGCGGCGACGGCCTTCGTGGGTGGTCACGCCGGCGAGCGTGCCCTCTTCGGTGAGTCCCGACGAGCGCGCGAAGGCGAGGCCCGCGGGGTCGAACTCGGGGAACCGGACCGACAGCCGCACCACCTCGTGGCGCCACCGCAGCGCCCGCACGATCTCGCGGTAGGCGGCGTGCCACCAGTGCGTGGGCGCGTCGGAGCGCAGGCGCAGGTGCAGGACGTAGTGGCAGCCGTGCTCGCTGCCCTCGTGCTCCAGCGCGTAGAGGCCGGTGGGCTCGCCGTCGGCGCAGAGCACGCGGGTGTCGTCGCCGAGGAGCCGGTCGATCTCCCACTCGGGCCGCGTGCCGGGCCGGTCGGTGCGGAAGAAGAAGCCGGGGTCGGCGAACAGCGCGAGCGCGGCGGTCCGGTCGGCGCCGGCGCAGGCGCGGGCCGACCAGTGCGGCAGCACGCGGTCCACCGGCCCGGCGGGTGGTGCGGCGGGCGCGATCGAGGTCATGGCCCCTCCCGGGCTGGTCGGTGCGGCGGAGCCGGCACGTGAACGGGCGGCCGCGGTACCGGCAGCTTTCCCGGGAAAGCTGCGGCCCCGGACCGAGGCGGGAGCCGCGGGAACGGCACCGGCCGGCGTGTGCCGGCGGCGGTGCCGCGCCCGCGGTGGCCGCGAGACCCGCACTTCCACCTGAAAGCGCGGGGTTCGGCGGGACGGCGGCGCGCAGTGCGCAGTACCCGGAGCGCCACCGTCCCGCCGGGGGGTCACGCCTCCTTGGACGCGACCTTCGAGGCCTCCTTGGACGCCTCCTTGGAGGCCTCCTTGCTGGCGACCTTCGACGCGACCTTGCTGGCGACCTTCGAGGCTTCCTTCGACATGAGTGCTCCTCATTCATTCGGTGGGATTCCCCCGCAGATCCGGTCCGCGATTTCCGGCGTCCCGGCGGGGCCAACCCAGATTCACCGACGAACCGTTGCGGGTCAAGGAAAACTCCGACCCGCGCGGTGTCATCTTCGTGCCACGGAGAACGTGCCACCGGCAGGGGCTAACCATTTCCGCCGCCACCACCCACCATCGGCGTACGACGATTCACGGTTGGAGGCCCCGTGGCCAAGAGCGCGAACCTCTGCTGGGGACAGCACCACCACCTGCTGCGGTACCTGCGGGTGCCGGCGCAGTCGCGGCACGAGGCACACATCAGCACCAGTTACCCGCTGCCCGCGGGCTGCACGGTCGCAGCCGTCCGCACCGCACTGACGCACCTGGTGCGCCGGCACGAAATCCTGCGCACCGTCTACGATCTGACCGGCACCGCCGCCGACGGGCACGCCTGGCCGCGCCAGCTCGTGCAGCCGCCGGCGCCGCAGCCGGTCGTCGAGGTGAGCACCGAGGACGCCGTGGACGTCATCGCGCGGCTCACCCGCACCCCGTTCGACCTGGCCCGCGAGTGGCCCCTGCGGGCCTGCGTGGTCACCACGGGCGGCCGGCTGGTGCGCCTGCACCTGGTCTTCAACCACCTGGCCTTCGACGACGTCGCCCTCGACCGCCTGGCCGCCGAGCTCGACGAGCTCCTGGCGGCGCGCACCGAGGGCCGGCCCGCGGTGCTGGACCCGGTCGAGCACCAGCCGGTGGACCTCGCCCGCTTCGAGGAGAGCCGCGCCGACGCCGATCTCGAACCCGCGCTGAGCCACTGGCGCGAGATCGTCCGGGAACTTCCCACGGACGTCTTCTCCACGCGCCGCAGGGCTTCGGAGGCCGCGCACAGCGCCTCCTACACCGTCCCGGCGCTGCTGTCGGCCGCCCGGGCGATCGCGGCGCGCGAGCACGTGTGGCCCTCGGCCGTGCACCTGGCCGCCTATGCCGTCACGCTCGCCGCGTACACCGGGGAAACGCTGGTGGCGCACCGGATGTACACGAGCCAGCGAGACGCCAGCGGCTTCGGCGGCGCGGTCACGTGCCTGTCCTACCCGACGCCGGTGCTCGCCGACCTCGGCGGCGATCCGCCGTTCTCGGCCGTGGTCCGGGCGTCCGCCACCCGCGTCAGCCAGGCGATGACGAACGCGCACGTGCCCTACGACCGCGTGTACGAGCTGGTCGCCGAGAAGGGCGTGCGCGTGGCCGCCGAACTGAACTTCCTCGACAACGCCCCACGCTCGTGCCGCACGAAACGCGACCGGTACGCGGTCAACGCCGCCCCCGCCGACTGGGCGCACGCCGGCTCCGACAGTTACCTGCGTATCTACGAATGGGCCGACGGCATCACCCTCGCCCTGCAGGCACTGGACGCGGTGATGGACGCCGGCGCCGTCGAACAGTTCCTGCGCGGCTACGCCCGGCTCGTCGAAGCCCACCGCGAGCCCGGCACCGACCTGCGCGTCAGCGAGGCCGCCGCGCTGATCGGCTTCACCCCGCCCGAGGCGACGCGCGCCGAACCCGCTGAACCCGAGCGGACCGGCACCGCGCCCGCCGAACGCGCTCTCACCGAGGTCGTCGCCGAGGTCAACGGCCTCGGCGACGTCGACCCGGCCCGCAGCTACCTCGGCGCGGGCGGGCGCGTGCTGCGCCTGCCCCGCGTGGTCGAAGCCCTGCACGAGCGCGGCTGGTCGGCCGGGCTCGTCCCGTTCACCACCGCCCGCCCCCTGTCCGCGCTCGCGCACGACCTCGTGCCGGCGCGCGGCTGATGCGCCGATCGGAGGAAACCATGTCCCTGCTCGAAGCACCCCGCCTGGAACGGGTGGCGTCGTTCGTGCCGGAGACGAGCCTGCCGGTCGCCGACCTGGCCGGCCCGCTCGGCCTCGACGCGACGCAGCTGCGCTTCTTCACCCGCTTCCTCGGCCTCGACCGCGTCGCCGTCGCCGACGGCCTCGAACTGGCCGACCTGCTGGCCGGCGCGGGGGAGCGCGTGCTGGCCGGAACCGACCGCGACTCGGTCCGGTTCCTGGTCCACGCCCACACCATGCAGCACGTCGCCGTCGCCACCCCCGGCCTCCTGGAAGACGTGCGGACAAGGCTGCGGCTGCACCGCGCGACCGCGTTCAGCCTGTCGCACCTCAACTGCGTGGTCGGCCTGCACGCCCTGCACGTGGCGCGGTCGCTGCTGGCCACCGCGGCGCCGGGCGACCGCGTGCTCGTGCTCACCGGCGACAAGGTGCTGATGCACGAGGCCCGGCTGATCCGCGACACCACCATCCAGGGCGACGGCGCCGCCGCGGTGCTGCTCGGCCCGGACCCGCGCGGCGACCGCGTCCTCGGGCGCGCGCTCACCGTGCTGGGCGAGTTCTACCGGGGCATCGACTGCGACGAAGCCTTGCAGCTGCAGTACAAGCACGTTTACCCGGACGCGCTCGCCCAGGTCATGCAGGACGCCCTCGACGACGCCCGGGTCGAGGCCGCGGACATCGCCGCCATCCTGCCGCACAACGTCAACAAGCTGTCCTGGAAACGCATCACCGGGGCGCTCGGCGTGCCGCGGGACCGCGTGTTCCTCGACAACGTCGGGAAGTACGCCCACTGCTACAGCTCCGACCCGTTCATCAACCTGGCGGCGGCGCGCGCGGACGGGCGGGTCGATCCGGGGGACCTCGTGCTGCTGGCTTCGGCCGGCCTCGGGGCGACCTTCGCGGCGGCCGTCGTCGAGATCGGAGAAGGGAACCAGGGATGAATTTCGTGGCACGGCTGAAGAAGGACCTCACCGGCGACGCCGGTGCGCGGTTCGTCTTCGTCAACAACTTCGAGGTGGAGCGCAGCTGGGCGGTGGGCGAGCCGAAACTGCCCGGCGCCGGCATCTCGTTCGCGGGGGCCACGGTCAACCGCATGGAGGAGATGGGCGCGCTGCTCGCCGGCGAGGGCGACCTCGTGGTGCTCAAGGCACCCATGGACGCCGCGTTCGCCGGGTACCTCGCCCGGATCGGCGCGGCCGACGGCACCACGCTGATCGCCGAGCACAACGACCCGGACGCGATGGTGACCGAGGACGCCCTCAACTCGCCGGAGCTGCTGTCCCGGCTGCGAGAGCTGGCCGACGGCAACACCTACCTGATGCCGCTGGGCATCTCGGCGTCGGAGGAGGCACTGGCCAAGGAGTCCGGGCTGCCGCTGGCCGGGTCGACCGCGCAGATCTGCAAAGCGGTCAACGGCAAGGTGTTCAGCCGCGGCCTGGTCGACTCGCTCGGCCTGCGCCAGGTGCCCGGCCGGGTGGTGCACACCGTCGGCGAACTGCGCGAGGCGCTCACCTCCCAGCTGGCGCTGGGCGGCCGGGTCGTGGTCAAGGAGTCGCTCGGCGTCTCCGGCCGCGGCATGGTCGTGGTCGAGGACGAGCGCGGCGCGAACCGCCTGCTGCGCCTGATCGAGCGCCGCGGCGCCGACGCGCCCGCGAACCTCGTCGTCGAGTCCTGGATCGAGCACGCCCAGGACCTCAACTACCAGTTCGTCGTCTCCCGCACCGGCGGAGTCCGGTTCGAGACGGTCAAGGCCGCCGTGCTCAAGAACGGCGTCCACCAGGGCCACCGCTTCCCGGTGGAGCTGCCGCCGGTCGCGGCCCGAGAACTGGCCGAAGCCGTCGAGAAGATCGGGCGGGCGCTGCACGGCGAAGGGTTCTTCGGGATGGTCGGCGTCGACGCGATGCTCGCCGCCGACGGCACGCTCTACCCGTGCCTGGAGATCAACGCCCGGTTCAACATGTCGACCTACCAGAGCCGGATCGCCGAGAAGTTCATCCCGGAGGGCTGGCACGCCATCGCGGCGACCTTCTCGCTGAAGCTGCAGCGCGAACACACCTTCGCCGAGGTCGAGACCGCACTCGGCGACCTGTTCTTCACCGGCGCCGGCGACACCGGCGTGCTGGTCAACAACTTCGCGACGCTCAACGCCGCGGCCACCGGCGAAGGCTCCTTCCACGGCCGTCTCTACGCGATCTGCGTCGGGGACTCGCCCGAGGAAGCCCTCGCCGTCCGGACCGAGGCCGAGCGCCGCCTCAGTGTCATGGCAGGGGAAAACGCATGACCGACATCGACTACCAGGACCTGGCCGCGCGCTTCGGCACGCCGCTGTACGTCTACGACGGCGACGTCCTGCACGCCACCATCACCGGCCTGCGGGCGGTGCTGCACCCGGCGATCGAGGTGTTCTACTCGCTCAAGGCGAACCCGAACATCAGCGTCTTCGCCGCCCTGCACCACGGCGGCGCGCGGGCCGAGGTTTCGTCCATTGTGGAACTGCAGACCGTGCTGAAGGCCGGCGCCCGGCCCGACGACATCATCTTCCTCGGCCCCGGCAAGAGCCAGGAGGAACTGCGGGCGTGCCTGGACACCGGCGTCTACGCCATCGTCTGCGAGTCCTTCGACGAGCTGGACGACATCGAACGGCTCGGCGCCGAGCTCGGCAAGCAGCAGCGGGTGCTGCTGCGGATCAATCCGACCTGCGCGATCAGCGGCTCCCGGCTCACCATGGGCGGCAAGCCCCGCCAGTTCGGCATCGACGAGGCCCAGGTCCTGTCCGCCGGGCCGCGGCTGGCGGAGTACCGCCACGCCGACGTCGCCGGCATCCAGGTCTACATGGGCACGCGCATCCTCGACGCCGACGTCATCGGCAAGAACACCCGCTACGCCCTCGACCTGGCCGAGCGGGTGGCCGCCGAGACCGGGATCCGGCTGGAAGCCGTCGACATCGGCGGCGGCCTGGGCGTGGCCTACTTCGAAGGCGAGGACGACCTCGAAGCCGCCGACGTCGCCGCCGAGATCAACCCCATGCTGGAGGCGTTCCACCGGGCGCACCCGGCGACGCGGCTGATCATGGAGTCCGGCCGGTTCCTGGCCGGGCGCGCCGGGGTCTACGTGCTCGGCGTCCGGTACGTCAAGGAGTCCATGGGGGAGCGGTTCGCGATCGCGGACGGCGGCACCCACCACCACATGGCGGCCGTCGGCATCGGCTCGTTCGTCAAGCGCAACTTCCCGGCCGTGCTGCTCACCCCGCGGGCCGCCGGCGAGGACACCGACGACACCGTCGAGCCGGGGCCCTGGACCGTCACCGGCCCGCTGTGCACGCCCAACGACACCCTGCTCAAGCAGGTGAAACTGCCCGACCTGCGCGCCGGCGACCTGGTCGGCGTCCTGAACTCCGGCGCCTACGGGCCGTCGGCCTCGCCCGGGCTGTTCCTCAGCCACGGGTTCCCCGCCGAGGTGCTCGTGCGCGGGGGAGCGGCCTACCTGGTCCGCGACCGCGACGAGCCCGCGGACCTGCTGCGCAAGCAGCACCTGCACCAGCCCTCCACCAACAGCACGGGAAGTGAGCCGAGATGAACCGCACCGAGATCGTCGCCCACCTGGAGATCGCCCTGTCCGCCGTGCTCAACAAGGAGATCGGCGGCATCACCCCGGAGCTGCGCCTGTTCGAGGACCTGGCGCTCGACTCCACCAGCGTCATCGAGCTGCTGATGAGCCTCGAGGACACGATCGGCCTCGAGATCGACCCGGACGAGCTGGGCCCGGAGGTCTTCCGCACGGTCGGCAGCCTGACCGATTACATCGAGTCGGCCTTCGCCAGGTCCGCCGCGGCGGTCTGAGCCATGTCCCTCCAAACACTCGCGCCCCCGGGCCGGGTTGCGGCACCCCCGCGCCCGGCCGGGGTGCACCTTTCCGGCGTGTCGCACCGGGTGTTCACCGAACGCGCCAAGCCGGTGTTCGGGATGCGCCCCGAGCTGGCGCGGCTCATGGTCGAGACCTTCGGCGCCGCGGCGGACCAGGAGGACTTCCTGGCCCGCACCGGCAACGGCTTCATCGAGATGACCGAGGCCCTCCTGGAAGACGTGGGCACGCCGCTGCCGCCGCTGGACGCGGTGGTGCTGGCGTACCACTCGCCGGATCTGTACCACTCGGAGGTCGCCGGCTGCTACCTCGCCGGGCGCCTGCCCGGGAACCCGGAACCGTGCTCGGTCGCGGCCCCGGGGCCGGGGGCGGCGTTCACGGCGTTGCGCCTGCTGGACGGCCTCTGCCGGATCGGCGAGGCGACCCGGGCGGCGCTGCTGGTGTACGACCAGAACGCCGTGCTGTGGGACAGCGGCCACCCGGCCACCCACCGGCCGGACGCGGCGGTGCTCCTGCAGGCCGGGGCGACCGGCGACGTCGCGGTGACGGAGCTGGAAGAGGTGCGGCTCGGCGGGACCGGGCCGCACTCGGCCACCCTCGCGCTGGCCGACGTGCTCTACCGGCACCCGGGAGTCCGGGTCCTGGCCGGAGCGGGCCTCGCCAAGCGGCTTGCGGGCACGCCGTACGCCGGGCGTGTCGAGGCGGTGCCGGACCTGTGGTGCACGGGCGTGTGGGCGGGTCTCGCGCGCCTCTGGCCGCTGGAGGAGCCGGTGCTGCTGGCGGACTTCGAGCCCGCGAGCGGCACGTTCTGCAGCTGCCTGCTGGTGCCGGGGAGGGAGCGCTGATGGACACGGGGCTGTCCCGGGTCGCCGTGCGGCTGCCCGGCCGCGTCGAGGCCGTCGACGACGTGCTCGTGCGGTCGGGCGCCACACCCCTGGAGCGGCGCATGTTCGGCCGCATCTACGGCCTGCGCGACAGCCCGGTGCTCGCGCCGGGCGAGCGGATGGCGGACCACCTGGCCGAGGCCGGGCGGGCCGCGCTCGGCGGCGGGACGGCGAGCCTGGTGCTCTACGGCCACACGCTGCTCATCGCCGAGCTGGACCTGTGCGGGGAGTTCCCGGACCGGCTGCGCGACGCCCTCGGCCTGCCGGGCGTGCCGTTCTTCGGGGTGTCGCACGTCAACTGCACGTCGGTGCTGCGCTCGGTCGAACTGGCCCGGCGTTACCTCGCCCGCCCGGGCGCGGCCCCGGACGACCGGGTGCTCGTGCTCGGCGGCGACCAGGGCAGCGCGAGCGACCGCGGCCGCTACATCCCGGGCACCACCGTCGCGGGCGACACCGCCGCGGCTCTCGTGGTCGGAAAAGGCCCGGCGCGCTACCGCTACCTCGGCGGCGCGAGCGCCCGCGACACCCGGTTCCACCGCAGCCTGCGGATGACCAAGGAGGAGTTCACGCTCTTCGGCAAGGTCTGCTGCGAGCAGGCGGTGGCGGTCGTCGGCGCCGCGGCGCGGGACGCCGGCCTCGCCCTGTCCGATGTGGACTGGGTGCTGCCGGACCTGTCCAACCGGATGTTCTGGCGCACCTTCAGCGGGCTCTCCGGCTTCCCGTTCGAGAAGATCCCGCTGGACCTGGTCGCCGAGCGCGGGCACAACTTCGGGGTCGACTCCCTGCTCGCCCTGCAGCACGCCGACGCGGCCGGACGGCTGCACCCCGGCGAGCGCTGCGCCCTGGTCTCCGTGGGCCAGGGCGCCTACTTCCAGTCGGTGATCGTCGAGGTCGTGGAGGAGAAGTGACCACCAGCCTGCTCGAATGCGAGCGGACCGCACGCAGGGCCGGCCTCGCCGCCGGTCTCGCCGCGGCCCTGCCCGCCATCCCGGCCGACCGGCTGGCCCCCGGCCGGTACGCGGCCGTGCCCGCCGCCGCCGTGCCCGAAGGCGCCGAAGTGCGCACGCACAGCCTGGCCGGCCGCGAGGACATCGTCTTCCTCGCCACCCCGGGCCGTCCCCGCGAAGAGCGGGACGCCTACGAGCTGGCCGACTTCGGCCGGCACCTGGCCGCCGTCCGGCTCGGGGTGCTGCGCTCGGTGCTCGACCACGTCGTCGACCACCTGTCGAACCGCACCAGTGGCGACGAACCGCTGATCCGCAAGCAGCTGATCGCCGGCGCGATCGGGGAAGTGATGGCCGCGGTGGAACGGCTGCGCGCCCAGGTGCGCTCGCAGCGGCACCCGGTCGCCGTCGCCGACGTCCACCGCGAGCTGGACGAGCTCGGCTGGCGGGTGGCCCAGCACCTCGGCGCCTCGGGCTTCCTGGCCACCTCACCCGCGCGGTCGCTCTACGTCTCGGCCCTGGTGGCCGGCACCTGGGTGGACCGGGAACCGGAAGGAGAACCGGCATGATCGAGCTGAGCGAACGCGTCCGCGCGGTCCGGGACCTGAGCCGGGAGGCAGCCGTCGACCTGCGGTCGCGGGCCCTGGCCATCGACGTCGACCCGGACGCGATGGAGGAGCACTACAACTCGCCCGTGTTCGAGATGGTGCGGCAGGCCGACACGCCGCCGCAGTACCGCGAATCGCTGCCGTCGACACCGCTGCTGCGCGCGATGGAGCGCGGCTCGTGCCTGGAGAACGTCGCCGGGCTGATCGAGCTGGCCCGCGGCGACGTCGGCGCGATCCTGGCCTGCCCGTCACCCGGCCTGGCCGGCGTGTTCGTCGAGCTGCTCGGCACGCCCGAGCAGCAGGAGTGGTTCTTCACCCGGATGCACGGCGGCCGCCGCTGGTCCTTCTTCGCGATGACCGAAGAGGGCCGCGGCAACGACGCGACGGCGATGGAGACCCGCTTCGACCGCGACGGCGACGGCTGGCGCCTCAACGGCGGCAAGTGCTACGTCGGCAACGCCGCCCGCGGCAGCGTCGGCGTGGTCTTCGGCCGCACCGGCCGCGGCGCGCTGTCGATCCGCGCGGCGCTGGTCGAGGTCCCGGCGCCGGGCTGGCAGGGCGAGAAGCTCGAGATGATCGGCCTGCGCGGCGCCTACATCAGCCGGCTGTCCTTTGCGGACGTCGCCATCCCGGCCGGCCGGATGCTGGGCGACCACCTCCCGGCGACGCGGCGGGGGATCTTCGCCGCCATCACGACGTTCAACCACATGCGGGTCCGGATCGCCGCGTCCGCCGTCGGGACGGCGCTGGCGATGGTGGAGTACGTGCTGGAGCACCGCAAGAACGCTCCCGGCGGCCAGCTCGCCCTCGCCCGCGCCGAAGCGGGCCGGGAGCTGGTGTACGAAGCGGCGGCGCGGATCGACGGCGATCCCGAGCGCGGCTACCTCTCCAGCGCCGCGAAGCTCGGCGCGATCGGCCTGGCGGTCGGCACGGCGCACTGGGCGTCGGCCGCACTCGGCCCGGCCGGTCTCATCGAGCACCCGCTGCTGGAGAAGTGGACGCGGGACGTGCACGCCTTCGAGTTCATGGAGGGCACCAGCAACATCCACCGCCTGCACGTGGCGCGCGGGTACCAGGCGGGAGACGCCGATGCCTGACCTCGGGATCGACACGATCGCCTTCGCCGCCGCCCGGCGCGAGGAGTACGTGCCGCTGTCGACGCTGCCCGGCGCCGCCGACCTGGTGCCCCCGGAGCGGCTGGCCGCCGCCGGAATCCCGTTGTCCCGCCTGATGGTCCGGATCCCGGAGGACGACGACGTCGACGTCGCCGCGCAGGTGCTGGCCGCCTTGGGGCCGCCGGCCGTGCCGCAGCCGCTGTTCTTCGTGCGGTCCGGCCCGCTGCGCGACCCGAACGTGGCCGCACTGGCCGGGCTGGTGCACCGCAGCGGCTGGGAGGGCGAGGACGTCGGCCTCTCGCACCTCGACGAGCTCGGCGGCACGGCCGTCTTCGGGCTCCTGGAATGGGCGGTCGAGACGGAGGCGACGGCGGTCATCTGCGACGAGCCGCTGTTCGCCGACGCGGCGGGCGGCCACCCGCGGTTCGCCGCGGTCGGCGTCCGGCTGCGCCGCGGGGTTTCCCCGCTGGCCGTTTCCGGCTGCGGGGAGGGAAGGCCGGCGTTGCCGGGCGACCACCGGTTCACCGGCCGCGGTCCGTGCGACGCGTGGCTGGCGTTCTGCGCGGCGCTGGCCGAGGGCGTGGTCGCCGACGGGGACCGCGTCCTGCTGCACACGCGCGGGCCCCTGCGTGAGGGCTGGTTGTCCCTGGTCGCGGTGGACGTCACGGCCTTGCGGCTGGTGTCCGCGGCCACTGTGGATCTGCTCGGCGGGAGCCTGCTCGGGGGGCGGAGTGGATGAGAATCGGCGTGGACCTCATGTCGATCCCGCGGTTCGCGGAGGTCGCGGCGCACCACCGGTACCGGACGCTGGTCTTCACGCCGGTGGAGCTGGAGCAGGCCGCCCGGATGGGTGCCGAACGGTCCCTGGAACGGCTGGCCGGGCGGTTTTCCGTCAAGGAGGCCACGTGCAAGATGCTGGGCCGTGGCTTCGGCCAGGGCCTGCGCTGGCGTGACATCGAGGTGACCAACGACGACTGGGGAGCGCCGTTGGTGACCCTGGGCGGCGGCGCGGCGGAGCTCGCGGAGGAAGCGGGCCTGGAGGAGATCGTGGTGACGTTGAGCCACCAGGTCGACCTGGTGGTCGCGGTCGCGGCGGCGGGCTGTGCCCGCCCGCCCCGCCCGTTCCGCCGCACGGCCACGCCCGCTCTCGCCGCTCCGGTCCCGGCTCGCTTCGACGAGCTGGCGGCGCTGGCCGCCGACCTGTTCTCGGTGCCCGCCACCGAGGTGGCCACCGCGGCGTCGTTCGCGGGCGATCTGGGGGTCACGTCGGTGGTGGTGATCGAGCTGCTCGCCCGGATCGAGCACCGGTACGGCATCCGCATCCCGGAGGCCGGCATCTACCGGATGACCGACCTGCGGCGGACCTACGGTGTGGTCGCCGAGGCGGCCGGGTGGTAGGGCGGGCAGAGAGAAGGGGCCTTCCGGATCCGGAAGGCCCCTTCTCGTGTGGAGGTTCGCGCCGCGGCAGGCTCGAGCGCACCGATGTGGCCACCTGGTGACTTGGCCCGCGATTACCCGCCACCCCGAAGCCTGATTGTGACTACGGCCGGCAGCACCGCGTCAAGGCGGGAAAGCGTGCCTTGACCCGGCGCCGCCGGCCGTGTTCTGGCTTCGGATCGGGGTTGCGGGGGGTGTGGGCGTCGTGTTGCGGGTGGTCGGTGGTCTTGGTCGGTGGGCCGGTTGTGTCCGGCGCTTTGGAGTCCACATTGGACCGCCGGAGGGCGCGGGGAACTGGGCGGCTCAGGCGAGGGTGAAGCGTGAAGCGGCCTGCACCCCGGCCTGGAACCGCGACACCGCATCCAGGTTCTGGAGCATCGCGGCGATGTGCCGCCGGCAGGTCCGCACCGACATCCCCAGCCGTCGGGCCACGACCTCGTCGGTCAGCCCCTGGGCCATCAGGCGCGCGATCGCCTGCTGCAGGTCGTGCGCGATCTGGCCGCTGTAGCCCTGGTCGTCGGCCGAGAACGGGGTTGCGCCGTCCCACAGCTGGTCGAACAACCCCAGGAGGAACCGCACCATGCCCTGGTCGCGCACCCGGCGGGCCGACAGGTCGGCGACGTCCAGCGTCACCGCCAGCGAGCGGTCGAAGACCACCGCCGCCTCCGGTACCCGGCTGAGCGTGCGGATCTGCGCGCCGCGGCCCGCGAGCTGCGTCAACCGGGCGCGGGCCGCGTAGCCCGCGCGGCTGCGGTGCGGGCACACCACCCGCACGCCGACGCCGTCGCCCAGGACCGAATAGCACGCGTCGAGCAGCTCGTCGACCAGGTCGTCGGCCGCCTCGCCCGGGTGCAGCACCACCAGCTCGTCGCGGCAGACCTCGGCCGCCAGCTTGACCAGGCCGCGGATCTCGGCGACGCCCTCCAGGCGGTCGAGCGCGCCCGAGACGCCGGCCGGGGCCCGCGTGATGCCGTCGATGCGCTCGCGCAGGCGGTCGGCCAGCTCGCGCCGCTCGTACATCGCGCGTTCCAGCGGTGTCACGACCAGCTCCGCGGCCGCCGAGGGTTCGCGAGGCACCCAGCCGTCGTCGGCGGGGCGCAGCAGGTGCAGCTCGACGAGCCGTGCGACGGCCGCCCGGACCGTGTCCGCCGGCAGGCCGAGGTGCGCCGCGGCGGTGGCCGCGGACGCGATCCGGCCGCAGCGGGCCGCATAGCGGTACAGCTCGGCTTCGGGGTCGGGCTCGGGCACGGAGAACGCCCCGAGCGGCGGGAGAGTGGCCGTCGACATCGTGCCTCCAAAGGTCTGGCTTCTACCCTTTCCACCGTCGCAGCCGGTCTTCTCGGGTCGCTCTCACCCCGCTCTCGCCCGGCGGTGGCGGAATGAGAGCGCGGTGATGGCCCGGTGATTCCGGCCGGTGGTGTCCTCGGGAGGACACGGTTGACCGCGAACGCGAAACAGGGTGACGCAATGCCTGACACACTCCCCATCCCGCCGGGGTTCCTCGAGATCCTGATCGCGCACCTGCCGTACGCGCTCGGGGACCGGATCGCCGAGGACGACGACCTCGCCGCGCTCGGGCTCGACTCGATGGGCGTCGTGCAGCTCGTCACCGACCTGGAGGAGACCTTCGGTTTCGAGCTGCCCGACGAGCTGCTCACCGAGGACACCTTCGCCACCGCGGGCAGCCTGTGGGCCGCCGTCGCGGAGTTCGTCGCCCCGGAGCCCGCCGATGTCTGAGGCGGCCGCCCCGGTGCGGCTCGACCAGCTCCTCACCCGCGGCGCGCCCGATGATCCGGCACTGACCTACAAGGACCGGACGCTGACCTACGCCGAGCTCGCGGACCAGGTCACCCGCGTCGCCCACGGCCTGCACCGGCTCGGCGTGCGCCGCGGCGACCGGGTGGCGGTGTATGCGGAGAAGCGCCTGGAAACCGTCGTGGCGCTGTTCGCCGCCGCGGCCGCCGGGGCGGTCCTGGTGCCGCTGAACCCGCTGTTCAAGGCCCGGCACATCGCCCACGTCGCCGCCGACTGCGCGCCGAAGGCGGTGCTCACGACCGCCGAGCGCCTGGCGACGGTCCGGGAGGCCGTGCCCGAGAGCACGCCGGTCGTGGTGTTCGGGCAGCCCGAGTGGGACGCGCTGACCGCGGCCGGGCCGAAAGCGGTGCCCGGCGCGGTGATCGACCAGGACCCGGCCGCGATCATGTACACCTCCGGCAGCACGGGCGGCCCCAAGGGCGTCGTGCTGTCCCACCGCAACCTGCTCGCCGGCGCCGCGAGCGTGGCGGAGTACCTCGGTCACACCCGCGACGACGTCGTGCTCGCCGCGCTGCCGCTGAGCTTCGACGCGGGCTTCAGCCAGCTCACCACCGCGTTCGCCGCCGGCGCGCACGTCGTGCTGGTGAACTACTTGCTGCCCAAGGAGATCGTGCGGCTCTGCGCCCGCCACGGCGTCACCGCGCTCACCTGCGTGCCGCCGTTGTGGCTGCAGCTGGTGACGCAGGAGTGGCCCGCGGAAGCGACCGCGCGGCTGCGCTACTTCGCCAACACCGGCGGCCGGATGCCGCGCGCCACGCTGACCCGGCTGCGCGAGATCTTCCCGAAGGCGCAACCGTTCCTGATGTACGGCCTCACCGAGGCGTTCCGCTCCACCTACCTCGACCCGGCCGAGGCGGACCGCCGTCCCGGCTCGATCGGCAAGGCCATCCCGAACGCCGAAGTCCTCGTGCTGCGCGCCGACGGCTCGCCCTGCCTGCCCGGCGAGCACGGCGAGCTCGTGCACCGCGGCGCGCTCGTGGCGCTCGGCTACTGGAACGACCCCGCGCGCACGGCGGAGCGCTTCCGCCCGGTGCCGGGCCCGGACGGCCTGGTGCGCCCGGAGATCGCCGTCTGGTCGGGCGACACCGTCTACCGCGACGAGGACGGGTTCCTGTACTTCGTCGGCCGCACCGACGACATGATCAAGACGTCCGGCTACCGCGTCAGCCCAGCCGAGGTCGAAGAGGCCGCGTACGCGACCGGCCTGGTGGGGGAGGCGGCCGCGTTCGGCGTCCCGGATCCCGTGCTGGGCCACCGGATCGTGCTGGCGGTGGCGCCGGAAGCCGACGCCGAGGCGGTTTCCCGCGCGCTGGCGAAGGAACTGCCCGCGTACATGCTGCCGCGGCGGATCGAGGTGCTGCCGAAGCTGCCCCGGTCGGTCAACGGCAAGTTCGACCGCGTCGCGCTGCGGGAATCGCTCAGTGCGGTGCCCGCCGGCACCGAATGACGGCAGTTTCCTGCCACCGCGGGAGTCCGCTTTTCCCGTGATCCCCGTGCGACAGTCCAAAGGCCGTGAACCGCAAGGAGCGATCCCCATGTTGCAAGCAATCGACCTCCGGAAACGCTACGACGAAGTGCAGGCCCTCGACGGCTTCAGCCTCGAGGTCGCCGCGGGCGAGATCGTCGGGCTGGTCGGCCACAACGGCGCCGGCAAGACGACCTTCGTCGAGATGGTGTCCGGGCTGCTGCGCCCGGACAGCGGAACCGTGCTCGTCGACGGCGAGTCGCCGACCCGCGCCCGCGACCGCATCGGCATCTCCCCGCAGCACATCGCGCTCTACCGCCCGCTGACCGTGCGCGAGCACCTGGAGCTGTACGGCCGCCTCGCCGGCCTGCGCCGGGCCGCGCTGCGCTCGGCCATCGACGACCTCACGGCCGCGCTGCGGCTGGAGGGCTTCCTGAACCGCACCTGCGGCCTGCTCTCGGGCGGCCAGCAGCGGCGGGCGCAGGCCGCGACGGCGCTGGTGCACCGGCCGGCGCTGCTGCTGCTCGACGAGCCGACCGCCGGTGCCGACCCCGAGACCCGTCAGGCGCTGCTCGACGTGGTCAAGCAACGAGCAGGCGAGGGAGCCGCAGTGGTCTACACCACCCACTACCTGACCGAACTGACCGACCTGCAGGCCACCCTCGCGGTGGCCGCCGAGGGCCGGGTGATCGCGCGCGGCGGCGCGGACGAGCTGCTGTCGGGCCTGCCCGGCGAGGTCCGCGTGCGCACCGCCGACGACGAGCTGACCGTCTCGACCACCGACCCGACCGGCACGCTGCTGGAGCTGCTGCCCACGGTGACGCGGCCGGTCGAGTCCGTCGAGCTGCGCCACCCCAGCCTGGACGATCTCTACCACTCCCTGGCGGTGACCGATGTCGACGCGCACTGACTCCCTGTCCCGGGCCGGCGCCCTCGTCCGCTACAACGCGATCCTGCGCCTGCGCGACCCCTCGCAGCTGATCAGCTACCTGATCACGCCGATGATCTTCATGGTGCTCTTCCAGCCGCTGTACGTGAAGGCGCTGGGCACCGGCGCGGTCGAGGCCGTCACCGGGCAGCTGGTGATGTTCTCCGTGTTCGCCATGGCGATCGTGGGCAACGCGATCTTCGTCGAACGCGAGTGGCGCACCTGGGACCGGCTGCGCGCCAGCCGGGCCGCCCGCGCGGAACTGCTGATCGGCAAGGCGGTTCCGGTGTTCGTCGTGCTGCTGATCCAGCAGGGCGTGCTCATCGTGTACGGCTGGCTCGTCGTCGGGATGCCGTTCCCGGTGTCGCCCGGCCTGGTCTTCGGCGCGATGTGCCTGTGGGGCTTCATGCTGCTGGCCATGGGCGCGGCACTGTCCACTGTGGTCCGCAGCCGTGGCGACCTGATCGTCGCGGTCGACCTCGGCGCGATCACCATCAGCTCGCTCGGCGGCTCGCTGCTGCCGGTGTCGCTGATGCCGTCGTGGGCGCAGGCGATCGCCCCCTTTTCCCCCGGTTACTGGGGGTTGTCGCTGATCCGCTCGGCCATGGCCGGCAACGCCGAGGCGATGCTGCGCCCGGCGTTGATCGTGCTCGGCATCGGGCTCGCGACCGGGGCGTTCGCCACCTACCGGCTAGCCCACGGCTGGGGCCGCAGCCACCTGCTCTGAACCTCCGGAGAAAGGACCTGCCGTGACCGAACCGGCACCCGAATCGGCCGTGGCGCTCGTCGGGATGGCGGGGCGGTTCCCCGGCGCCGCCGACGTCGAGCAGCTGCGCCACAACCTCGCGGCCGGAATCCCCGGCCTGCGCGAGCTGACCGGCGCCGAACTCGCCGCCGCGGGCGTGGACCCGGCCACCCCGGGCCACGTCCGCGTCGGCGGACCGGTGGCCGGCGGCGTCGAGACGTTCGACGCCGCCGCCTTCGGGCTGAGCGCGCGGGAGGCGGAGACCCTGGAGCCGCACCACCGGCTGCTGCTGGAATGCTCGTGGGAAGCCCTGGAAGGGGCGGGCTACCGGCCGACCGATCCCGGCGTGCCCGTCGGGCTGTTCGCCGGCTGCGCGTTCCCCGACTACCTCACCCACCACCTGGCGGGCCTCGCCGCGGAGCCGGGCGGCAAACCCCTGCTGTCCGCCGGGGTGGAGCGGGACTCGCTGACGTCGCTCGTGTCGTACAAGCTGGGCCTGCGCGGCCCGGCGATCACCGTGCAGACGTACTGCTCGACCTCGCTGGTCGCGGTGCACCTGGCGTGCCAGAGCCTGCTGACCTACGAGTGCGACCTGGCGCTGGCCGGCGGCGCGGCGCTGCCGCTGCCGCAGACCGCCGGCCACTTTTCCGAAGAGGGCAGCATCCTGTCGCCCGACGGCCGGGTGCGGGCCCTCGACGCCGCCGCGAACGGGACCGTGATGGGCTCCGGCGCCGCCGTCGTCGCGTTGAAACGCCTGGAGGACGCCCTCGCCGATGGTGACGTCGTGCACGCGGTGCTCCTCGGCTCGGCGGTCAACAACGACGGCCGGGACCGCGCGGGCTACCCGGCCCCGGGTGTCGCCGGGCAGGCCGCGGTGGTCGACACCGCGCTCGCCGTGGCCGGGGTGAAGCCGGAGACGATCGGGTACGTCGAATGCCACGCCGTCGGCACGCCACTGGGCGACTCGATCGAGCTGGCCGCGCTGAACCGGGTGTTCGGGCCGGGGCGCGCGGCGCCGTGCGTGCTCAGCTCGGTCAAACCGAGCATCGGGCACCTCGACCGCGCCTCCGGCGTCACGTCGCTGATCAGGGCGGCGCTGAACCTGCGTGACGGCGTCCTGCCCGGGACCGCGGGGTTCCGCACGCCCAATCCGGCAATGGACGAGCGCTTCACCGTGCTGCCCGCGGACGTGCCCTGGCCCGCCGACGGCTCGCCGCGCCGGGCCGGCGTCAGCTCGTTCGGGGTCGGCGGGACGAACGCGCACGTGGTGGTGGAGCAGCCTCCGCCGCGGGCGCCCCGGCCTTCGAGCGGCCCCTGCCTGCTGACCTTTTCCGCCGGGGACGCCGGTGCCCTCGACGAGGTCACCTCGCGGCTGCGGGCCCACCTGGCTTCGCACCCGGAACTGGATCTCGCCGACGTCGCTTTCACCCTGCAGGTCTCGCGCGGCCACTTCGCGCTGCGCCGGGCGGTGGTGGTCCGGGACCTTCCCGACGCCGTGGCCGCGCTGGCCGATCCCGGTCGCTGGATCGACGGCGAGACCCGCCGCCGTGACCCGCGGTTCCGCCTGGTCGCGGGCACCGGCTCGGACTGGGCCGCGACGGCTTCGGCCGCGCACCGCCTGCTGGCCGGGGCCGAGGTGCCCGCGCCGGCTGCCACGCGGGAGGGAGCGCTGTCGGCGTTGGCCGCCGGCCTGACCCGGCTGGGTGTCCGGCTGGACGACAGCGCGTCCGACACCCTTTCCGTCGACGGCGGTTCGGGCGAAGAGTGGGTGCTGTCCACCTTGGCCCGGCTGTGGATCGCGGGCTGCGCGGTGGACTGGCCGGCCCTGCACCGCGGCGAGGGCCGCCGGGTGGAGCTGCCGACGTATCCGTTCCGGCGCAAGCGGTTCTGGGTCGACGCGGCCCGGGCGCCGCGTCCGGCCGCGCACGTTCCGTCGTGGCGGCTCGATCCGCAGCCCCTGGCCGGCCTGGAGCGCCGGCTGCGGGCGGCGGGGCCGTGGCTGGTGTTCGCGGCCGACCCGCGCGGGGAGGCGCTGGCTGCCCGCATCACCCTGGCCGGCTCCGAAGTGATCACCGTGCGGCCGGGCCCCGGGTTCGCCGCGCTGGACTCCGGCGACTTCGTCGTGGGGCCGGGCGACCTGCCCACGCTGCTGCGATCGCTGGTCGTCGTCCCGCGGACGGTGGTGCACGGCTCCGCACTGGGCGAATCGCCGGGAGAGATCGAGGTGGCAGCCGAGCTGTGGCCCGGCATGGTGACCTTGACCTCCGGCGCGGTCGGCGTGCTCGGGCCCGACTTGACCACACCGTCGCAGGCAGGGCTGACCGCGCTGACCGCACGGCACGTCGACGTGGGCGAGGGCGCTTCTCCCGACCAGGTGCTGGCGGCGGTGCTGAACGCCGAAACCCCGCTCGCGGTGCGCGGCGACCAGTCGTGGCGCCCGCACCACGAGCCGTTCGAGCCGGCCGGGCACGCCGAAGCCGAGGTCCACCGCGACGTACCGGACCTGGGCGGCCGGCGGGGAATCCTGCTGGTCTCACCGGATTCCGCCGGCCGCACGCTGGCCGCCCGCGCCCGGCTCGCGCGGCTCGCGGGCCGCGGCCACTGGACGACGGTGGTGTCCACTTCGGACCCATCGCCGGAAGTCCTCGCCGCGGTGGCCGCTGCCGATCACCTGACCGAGGTCGTGCTGTCCGGGGTGCCGCTCACCCGGCCGGTCGAGGCCGGTGAGCCGGTTCGGACGTCGGCTTCGGTCCGGCCGCGACCGGCGCTGGGGACGCCGTTCGTCGAGCCGGAGCCGGGTCTCGAGCACGAAGTGTCGGTTCAGTGGGCCGCCGCGCTGGGCTACGAGGAGATCGGCGCGGACGACAACTTCTTCGAACTGGGCGGCCGGTCGGCGGGCGCGGTCCGGATCGCGGCCCACTGGGATCTCCCGGCAACGGCGGTGGTGGAGCTGCCGACCGTGCGGCTGCTCGCCGCCCGCATCGCCGAAGGGCGTGCCTGACCCGTCAGAGCCCGCTTCACGTCCGTGCACTTTGCCGGAGGCACGGGGAAAGGGAGAGCCACCAGCTCGCCGAGGCCCGGATCCGGGCCGGGAGGTCCGGGGCGGCCGAGACACGGCGCAACGCGCTGTCCGCACCGGCCATGCCCATCGCGTAGACCAGGCGGTCGAGGACCGAGATCTCCGGCTCGCCCGCCGTTGCGTGGTAGCCCCGGCGAGTGGCGGACAGGGCGGTGGTCCAGAAGCCGCTGGGGCTCGCCCCGCCGACGTGCCCGAGGGCCGACGCGGCGGTGTCCCGGATGGCCACCGGCAACGTCCGGTCCAGCACGAGCAGCTCGATGTCGCGGCGCTCGGCCGGACCGCCGATGACCCGCAGCGCCTCCACGAGCGGAACGGCCCGGTCCTTGTCGTGCCGCCGGCGGCGCAGGGCCGCGCCCAGTGCCCGCGCCACCGGGGCTCGATAGGGCGTGCTGTAGATCATGAACTGGGCGTACAGGCGCTGGTCGAAGACGTCGGCGAAGACGGATTCGCGGATCAGCTCCCGCAGGACGGCGTCGTCCCAGGCCTCGGTGGTCGTCGCCGCCACCGCGGCCGCGATCTCGTCGGTCAGGGACCACTCCGGCGGTCCCGGCAGCTCGGCCGAGAGCAGGTGCCAGATCCGCGCGGGGACCCGCTCCCGCAGGCCCGCCGGCAGCTGCCGCAGGATGGCCCCGGCCAAGGCCGCGGTACTGGCCGTGACCGGTCCGCCCAGCAGGTCGGTGAGGAGATCGGACACGATGACCAGTTGCGCGCTCCGGAAATGGCCCTGGCCGACTTTGCGGAAGCAGGCCAGCAGCGCGCCGGCGAACGTCCGGTCGGTCAGCGGAGAACACAGGTGACCGACCACGAGGCCGGCGGCCGCGGGCGCCGCGGTCGAGTCGAAGACCGAAACCGTGCCGACCATGCTCTGAACGCCGCGGTCGGCCGACGCGGCGGCCGCGGCCGCGATCGCCGCGGCACCACCGACCGGATGCGCCATCAGCCGCTGGTAGGCCTCGGCGCGGTGCATCCACTTCACGCCGTCGGAAATCGCCATCTCGGTGAGCAGCCGCTCCGACAACGTCTCCCAGGTGCGCTGCGGACTGAGGATCGCGTACGGCGTCCGGCAAAGCAGCGCGGTCAGCTCGTTCCATTCGGGCCCGCTGACGGTGCCGCCCCGCACGGCCAGGTCGATCAAGACGTCCAGCCGTTGCGCCGCGGTGTCGTCGGTGATTTCGTCCCGGGCGAGAAGCGGTGCCGCGGCGGCCGTGCCGCGGTAGTACCGGGCCACGGTGTCGGTGATCGCCACCAGCGCCTCACCCTCGAGGCCGAGGATGGTCTCATAGCCGCGGACTCCCGCGTGCGGGATGAGCGAGGTGCTGTTTTCCCATCGTGACAAAGTGCTGATCGAAGGGGCCGCGCCGGGAACGGTGCCGGCCCAGGTTTCCGCGAAGCGCCGTAATCGCCGCATTTCCGGTGCCGGCGGGTGGCGGCGATTCGCGCGCAACAGCCAGCCGATCCGCCGGCCGAGGCGGAGTACGGCGGCCGGTCTTCGCGGTGAAGTCACGCTTTTCTGACTACCCTCGTCGGCTCGGTGGCGGAAGCCGCCATTGGAGTCGGTCCCGCGCGGCCGCCGGCCGCGCGGGACACCGTCACACCTGCGTTCTCAAGATGATGTCGGTGATGTGGGACGCGCTCGGGCAGGTCGCGTAGATGCTTCCGGGGCCGTTGCCGTAGGCCGTGTTGGCGCCCCAGAAGTAGCACTGCACGGTCAGGCTCCAGGCGCCGCTGCCGGATGTGCACGTGCCCCACGCCTTGTTGGCGTTCACGTAGCCCTTGCTGCAGCCGCTGACCTGCGCCGAAGCCGGCGCGGCCGGCAGGACGAGGGGTGCGGTCACGGCGAGGGCGGCGACCGCGGCAGCGGTCATCCGGCGTCGCGTTTTCCCGGATTTCGCGGGCCTTTCGGCCGTATGGTGGGTGTGCATTTCTTCCTCCCTGACGAATCGCGCCGGGCGGGTCCGGCCGCTGATCCGAATCTAGGAGGCTTATCCGGTGCTGAATCGAGCTGTTCCGCGGAGCTTTTGGAGTGGAACAGGCCGCCGCGCGGGTGATGGGCCCGCCGCCAGGGGTATTGGCGACGGACCCACCACGTTCAGAGCCTACGCCTAAGTGCCCCAATAATGTGGCACTTAGGCGTAGGGGCGGAGAGCGGCGGCCAAATGGGCCAGGGTGACGTCTTCCCGCTCCAGCACCGCGAAGTGCCCGCCCTCCAGGACGTGCCCGCGGAACGGCCGGACCGTCTGCTCCCGCCAGGCCAGTACCGACTCCACACTCGCGCGGACGTCGGACGTACTCGCCAGGGCCGTCACCGGCACTTCGAGAGGCGGTCCGGCGACGTACCCGTACGTGTTCTTCACCGTCAGGTCCGCCCGGATCGGCGGCAGGATGAGCCGCAGCACGCGAGGGTCGTTCAGGAACACCTCCGGGGTGCCGCCCAGGGTGCGCAGCAGTGCCACGATCTCCGCGTCGCTCATGCCCGCCACGATCGGGTCGTCCGGGGTCAGCCACTGCGGCGCCGGGCAGCCCGACACCACCAGGTGCACCGGCGGCGCGGCACCACGACGGGCGATCTCCCGGACCAGTTCGAACCCGACCAGCGCCCCCAGGCTGTGGCCGTAGACCGCGTACGGCGAAGCGTCGGACAGGACGAAGTCCGCCAGGTCGGCGACGTACGACGACATCGCCGTGTGCGGGGTGTCCCGCTGCCGCGTCTCGCGGCCGGGCGGCTGCACCGGGCACACCGTCACCCCGGGCAGCCGGCCGATCCACGAACGGAACGCCGAGGCCGAGCCGCCCGCGTGCGGCAGGCAGTACAGCCGCACGTTCCCCGCGGTCGCGGGGAACGGCAGCCAGCGGCTCGCGACGGCCGTCGTCACGACTCCACCTCGAGCGTCACGTACCCCGGCGGCTCCTGAATCTCGGAAAGATCCGCCGCCAGCACCACATGCGTGCCCTCGCGCGAAACCTCGCGGAACCCGCTGAACGCGTACGTGATCTGCATCATCCGGTTGCGGCCGGTTTCGACGAAGTCCGCGCGCAGCCCCGCGCCCGCCGCCCGGGCCAGGCCCATCACGTGCCCGAGCAGGACGGTGCCGACCCCGCGGGACATCACCCGGCACGACATCAGCATCATGTTCAGCCGCCAGTCCGGCGAGCCCTTCTCCAGCAGCGCCAGGCCGATCTTGCCGTAGGAACCGAACTTGTCCGTCAGCGACGCGACCAGCAGCACGTGGTCGTCCGACGAGCGCAACGCGTCCAGCTCGTCGTAGGAGTACGTCCGCCCGGTCGAGTTGAGCTGGTTCGTCCGGACCGTCAGCTCCTCCGCCCGCTGCAGGTCCTCCCGCTTGGCCGGCGCGATGGTGAACCGCAGGTCCAGGCTCGCCAGGAAGTCCTCGCCGGTGCCGGCGAAGTCCGCCTCGACGTCGTCGCGGGCGAGCTGGCTGAAGTACATCCCGCGCCGCTGCGCCGACTCGTCGGTGACGAACCGCGGCGCGAACTCCGGGCGCCGCAGCACCTCGTCGGCTTGGAGAATGTCCACAGTGGTCACCTGCGGCAGCGCGAAGGACACCTCGGCGCGCTCGAACTCCTGGTCGTCGACGAACGCGAACGCGTCCAGCCCCAGGTTGAGCTTCTGCGCGAGCTGCCCGATCGACACCGACTTCGCGTTCCACGAGATGCGCGGGAACAGGAAGTACTCGTCGAGGCCGAACTCGCGCAGCTTCGCCATCGCGGCCTCGTGGTCGTTCTTGCTGGCGACCGAGTGCAGCACGCCCATCGCGTCGAGCCGCTTGACGTGCTCGACCACCCACGGGCGCAGCCGGACGTCGCCGTCCTCCAGCAGAACCCCGTCCCAGACGGTGTTGTCGAGGTCCCACACCACGCACTTGATCTTGCCCTGGACCGGCTTCTGGGCGGGAGCCACGGGTGCCGGGGAAACGAGACTGGTCACGGTACCTGCTTCCGGTAGGCTTCGGCGGCGATGGTCATCCGCTGGATTTCGGTGCTGCCCTCGATGATCTCCATGACCTTCGAGTCCCGGTAGAACCGGGCCACGGGGTAGTCCGTGCTGCAGCCGTTGGCGCCGTGCACCTGCACGGCCTCCGACGCGTGCTTCGCCGCCGCGACCGACGCGAAGTACTTCGCCACCCAGGTGGCCATGATCGTGGCCGAGTCGCCGCGGTCCTTGAGCCGGCCGGCCTCGGCCAGCAGCAGCCGGGCCGCGCGGACGTCGGTGACCATGTCCGACAGCTTCGCCTGGATCAGGGGGAGATCCTTCAACGGCGTGCCGCCGACCGTGCGACGGCTCGTGTAGTCCGCGCACGCGTCGGCGCACGCCTGGATGATGCCCACCGACCCGGCCGCGACGCTGTAGCGGCCGAGGTCGAGCGTGCCGGTGAGGACCATGCCGGAGGCGAAGCCGCTCGGCCCGAGCAGCGCGTCGGCACCCAGCCGGACGCCGTCGAACCCGATCGTGGCCAGCATCGACGACCGCGTCCCGAGGATGTCGTCGATCGGGGTGACCGTGACACCGGGCGCGTCGCGCGGCACGAGCAGCGCGATCGTGCTGGCCGGGCCCTTCGCGAAGACCAGGAACAGGTCCGCGCGCTGCCCGTTGGTGGTCCACTTCTTGAGGCCGTCGAGCCGCCAGCCGTCGCCGTCGGGGGTGGCCGTGGTGGTGATCGCGGCCGTGTCGCTGCCCGCGCCGGGCTCGGACAGGCAGAAGGCGCCGAGCACGCGCCCGCTCGCCAGTTCCGGCCCCCACCGGTGTTGCTGCGCCTCGGTGCCGAAGCGCAGCAACGCCCAGGAGAGCATCGTGTGCACGGTCAGCAGGCTGCGGACCGACGAGCAGCCGCGGCCGACCTCCTCGTGGATCTCCCCGAGGGTGACCATGTCGAGGCCGAACCCGCCGAGCTCGGGCGGCAGGAACGGTGCCCACAACCCAGCGTGCGCCATCCCGTCCAGGACGTCCTCGGGGATGCGCCCGGCTTTGTCCCACGCGTCGGCGAAGGGGACGATGTGCTCGTCCACGAAGGCCCGCGCGGCCTCGCGGCCGGGCGCGCGGACCGCGGTGAGTACCTCCGGCACGGTTCAGCCCACCGTCGCGGCCGGGCGCAGGCGGCCGACCAGCTCGGTCATCGCCGCCGCGGTGCGGAAGTTGTCGATCCGCAGTTCCTCGTTGGGGATGGTGACGGCGAACGTCTTCTCCAGGTGCATCACCAGCTCCATGGCGAACAGGGAGTTGATGTAGCCGAGCGAGAAGATGTCCTCGGTGGCGGTGATCTCGGCCTGCGGGAAGCGGCCGGTGATGAAGGCGAGGATGTCGCCGGTGGTCTCGGACATGGTGGTTTCTCCTTCTGGGTAAGGGGATTCAGGAGTAGGTGTGGAAGCCGCGGCCACTCTTGCGGCCGTGCAGGCCGGCGTCGGTCATCTGCTTGAGCAGCGGGCAGGGGCGGTACTTGGAGTCGGCGTAGTGCTCGTACAGCACCTCGACGCTGTAGAGGATCGTGTCGACGCCGATCAGGTCTGCGGTCTCCAGCGGGCCCATCGGGTGGCCGAAGCAGCCGCGGAAGACCTCGTCGACCGACTCGGCGGTGGCGACGCCTTCGTGCACCAGGTAGGCAGCCTCGTTGACGGTCAGCATCAGCACGCGGTTGGACACGAAACCCGACGCGTCCTTCACGTCGACCCAGCGCTTGCCGATGCTGGTGAGCAGCTCGCGGGTGCGCAGGATGGTCTCCGGCGTGGTGTGGAAGCCGGGGATCAGCTCGACGACGGGCTTCTGCGGCACCGGGTTCATGAAGTGGACGCCGATGACGCGGCCCGGGTTCTTGCCGACCGAAGCGATCCGGGTGATCGGCACGGCCGAGGTGTTGGCGATGATCACCGTGTCCGGCCCGCAGACCTCGTCGAGCTCGGCGTGCACGGCGGCCTTGATGTCCCAGTCCTCGGTGACGTTTTCGACCAGGATCTCGGTCTTGTCCAGCGCGGCCAGGCCGACCGCGGTGGTGATCCGGGCGAGGATCTCGTCGGCGTCGAGCGCCGGCCCGCCCATGAGCCGGCTGAGCCGGCAGTTGCGCGTGATCGCGGCGCGGGCCTCCTCGAGGATCCGCTCGTCCTTGTCGACCAAAACGACCTCGTGGCCGGCGGCGGCGAAGTCCTGGGCGACGCCGATGCCCATGACGCCGGCGCCCACCACTCCCGTGACTGCCATGACTGTTCCCTTTCTGTGGACGGACTGCTGGTTCAGGCCCGGCGCCGACGGGCGGCCGCGGCCTTGATCCCGGAGCGGCGCAGCTGTCCCTGCGCGCTGCTGTCGGGTGCGGGTTCGGGGATCTCCGGGCCGCCGGCGGCGATCTTCGCCAGCGCGGCGACGGTGGGGGCCTCGTGGATGATGTGCGGCGGCAGTTCCGCGTCCGGGAAGCTGCCGCGCAGCGTCGCCAGCAGCGAGATGCCGAGCAGGGACGTGCCGCCGAGTTCGAAGAAGTTGTCCGACGCGCCGACCCGGTCCAGGCGCAGCGCTTCGCACCAGGCCCCGGCCACCACGCGCTCGGCGTCGCCCTCGGGCTCCTGGAACGGCGTTACCAGCTCGGGCCGCGGGTGGCGGTCGGCCGTCGAGCCGCCGTGCGCGGCCGAGGTGACGGCGTCGACGCTGAACCGGGCGGCCACGGCCGTCACCGCGTCCAGGTCCTGAGTGGACACGACGACGTGCGGTTCGCCCGAGGCCAGCGCCCGCAGCAGCGTGCGCCAGCCCTGCTCGAAGTCGATGCCGAACTTGGCGCGGTGCTCGCGGAAGTAGGTCTGGATGTCCTCCTCGTACCCGGACAGCCCTTCGTCCCAGGCGTTCCAGGTCCACTCGCCCCACGAGATCGACACCGTGCGGCCGCCGTGGGAGGCGGCGTAGGCGTCGAGCCACGCGTTGCCGGCGCAGTAGTCGACCTGGCCGGGACCGCCGCCGGTGACCGAGGTGATCGAGGAGAACAGCGCGACGAAGTCCAGGTCCAGATCGGCGGTGGCCGCGCTGAGGGCCCGGGAGCCGGGCAGCTTGGGTGCGAGGACCTGGTCGGCGTCGCCGGCCTGCTTGAACTGCATCAGCCCGGTGCCCGGCACACCCGCGGTGTGCAGGATGCCGTGCAGTGCCCCGAATTCCCGGACGGCCACGGCGACCGCGCGCCGGACGTCGGCCTCTTCGGCGACATCGCCTTCGACGACCACCACTTCACCGCCGAGGGCCTCGATCTCCTGCACCCGGGCGACGCGGTCGCGGATCGTGCCGGGCACGTCGTCGGTGCCGTCGGCGATCCCGGCCCAGCGTTCCCGCGGCGGCAGGCCGCGGCGGCCGAACAGCACGAGCTTCGCGTGGCTGTCGCGGGCCAGCCGCTCGGCCATCGCCAGCCCGATCCCGCCGAGGCCACCGGTGATCAGGTAGACACCCTGCTCCCGCAGCACGTCCGCCGCCTGCTCGATCGGCTGCGGCGCCAGGACTTCGTAGCCGGGCAGCCAGCGCCGCGACCCGCGCAGCGCGACCGTGCGGCCGGGGGCCGGCCGGTGCAGTTCGGCGACCACCGCGGCGGCACCGGCGGCGGCATCGACGTCGATGAGTCGCGTTTGGACACCCGGGTACTCCATCGGGATGACCAGGTTCGGCCCGGTGAGCGTGGCCGCGTCGGGCCGGAGCTCGCCGTCGTGCAGGACGCGCTGGGTGCCGGTGGCGGCCAGATCCAGGGTCCAGCCGCCGAGGCCCAGCTCGCCGGCCGCGCGGGCCAGTGCGACGAGCGTGTGCAGGCCGAGCAGCAGGGAGTCGTCGTCGAGGTTCCACAGGTGGACGACCCGATCGAGGCGGGTGCCGCCGCGCTTGAGGTCGCGCAGCAGCTTCAGCAGGTCGTCGACGTCGCCCGGGCGGACGGTGGCGTCCGGGCCCGGCCGGTAGCCCGCGCCCGGCCGGACCACGGTCACCGGGTCGCCGGTGCGGCGGATCCCGTCGAGGACGTCTTCGGCGAGGCCGGGCCGGGCGAACACGAGCCAGGACGCCGGCTGCGGCGCGGCGGGCGCGGCCGAGGTCTGGCGCCAGGTGGGCAGGCTGATCCACTGCTCCTCGGGCAGCAGCGGGATCCGGTCGAACTCCTCCAGGGGCCCGTCCGCGGGCGGCTCGACCCGGGCGGTGCCGGTGGCCGGCTTCGCCTCGATCCAGTAGCGCTGCCGCTGGAACGGGTAGGTCGGCAGGGGCACGCGGCCGGGGGCGGTGCCCCGGTAGACCGATGTCGCCGTGCCGCGGCCGTGGTAGGCCGACCAGTCGAGGTCCGCGCCGAGCAGCCACAGCCGGGCCAGGCCGTCGGTGAGCACCTCGTCGGCGGGCCGCGGGTCGTCCGCGGCGGGCAGTGTGGCGGTGATCAGCGGCCAGCGGCTCGCCGGGCTCAGCCCGCGCAGCAGCGCGCCGAGCGACGGGCCGGGGCCGATCTCGACGACGGCCAGGTGCTCGTCGGCCAGCAGTTCGGTGGCCGCGTCGGCGAACCGGACGGTCTCGCACATGTGCCGCGCCCAGTACCCGGGGTCGGTGACCAGCTCGGCGGTCGCGTGGCCGCCGGTCACGTTGGACAGGTAAGGCAGCTCGGGCGCGTTGAGCGTGACGTTCGCGGCGATCCACGCGGTCAGCCCGGCGGCGGCCGGCGCCAGCATCCGCGAGTGGAACGCGTGGCTGGTGCGCAGCGGACGACAAGGCACGTCGGCCGCGCGCAGGTCCTGCGCGAGCCGGTCGACCGCCGTGGTATCCCCGGCCACCACGACCAGGTCCGGGCCGTTCACCGCGGCGATGTCGATCCCCGCGAGGTCGAAGCGCGTTTCCAGCTCGGTGACCGACAGCGGCACTGCGGCCATCGACCCGCCGGGCAGCGCGGCGATCAGCTCCGCGCGCTTGGCGACCAGCGCCAGGGCGTCGGGGAGGGAGAGCACCCCGGCCAGGCAGGCGGCGACGTACTCGCCGAGGCTGTAGCCGAGCATCGCGGCGGGCCGCAGCCCCCAGTCCATGAGCGTCCGGGCGAGGGCGTAGTCCACGGCGAACATCAGCGGCTGCGCGAGTTCGGTCTGCTGGAGTCGTTCGGCGCGCGGGTCTTCGTCGCCGCTCCGGCCCAGCAGCGCGGCCAGGCTCGGTCCGCCGCCGCGCGTGCCGGTGACGAGGTCGCCGTCGGCGTCGAGGTGCGCGAGGCATTCGTCGAGGTGGGCGCGGAACACCGGCTCACGGCGATGGAGTTCGCCGACCAGGCCGGGGTACTGCTCGCCGACCCCGGCGAAGAGGAACGCGACCGGCCGGTCCTGCACCGGTTCGACCCGGGTCGCCGGAGCACCCAGCGCGGTCACCGCACTGTCCACATCGGACGCGACCACGGCACGCCGGTGCTCGAACGTCTTGCGCCCCTCCTGCAGGGTGAACGCCACGTCCGCGAGCCGGGCGTCCGGGGTCCCGGCGAGGTGCTCGCCGAGCCGCCGGGCGGCCGCGTCGGCGGCGTCCGCAGTGCGGGCCGAGACCGGCAGCACCTGGTAGCGGCGTTCGGTGTCCGGGTCGCCCGGGGGCGGCGCCGGCCGGTCCGGCGGCTGCTCGACGACGACGTGCACGTTGGTCCCTCCCATGCCCAGCGAATTGAGCCCGGCGATCCGGGGACGGCCGCCTTCGGTGTTCCACGGCGCGAGCTCGGCGGCCACCCGGAACGGGCTGTGCTCGAAGTCGATTTCCGGGTTCGGCGCGGTGTAGTGCAGCGTCGGCGGGATCAGGCCCTCGCGGACGACCAGCGACGCCTTGATCAGCCCGGCGGTGCCCGCGGCGCGGTCGAGGTGCCCGACGTTCGGCTTCACCGAGCCCAGGGCGCAGTACTGCTTCTCGGCGGTGTCCCCGAACGCCCGGGTCAGCGCGGCGACCTCGATCGGGTCGCCCAGCTCGGTCGCAGTGCCGTGGGCCTCGACGTACCCGACGTCTTCGGCGGCGACCCGGGCGTCGGCCATGGCGTCGGCGATCACCCGCGACTGCCCGCCCACGCTCGGCGCGGTGTAGCCGACCTTGAGGGCGCCGTCGTTGTTCATCGCGGAGCCGCGGATCACCGACCAGATGTGGTCGCCGTCGCGCAGGGCCGCGCCGAGCTTCTTGAGGACGACGACGGTGGCGCCGTCGCCGAACATGCTGCCGTGCGCCTGGGCGTCGAAGGTGCGCACGTGCCCGTCCGGGGACTCCTGGCCGCCGGGGGAGTGCAGGTGCCCGATCCGGTCGGGCACGCGGACCGAGACGCCGCCGGCCAGGGCCATCTCGCAGTCGCCCGCCCGGATGCTGCGCATCGCGGTGTGCACCGCCACCAGGGACGTCGAGCAGAACGTCTGCACCGCCATGCTCGGGCCGCGCAGGTCGAACAGGTAGGACACGGTGGTGGTGAGGGCGTCCTTGTCGTTGCCCATCACGAGTTCGTAGATGCTGGCGTCGGCGTCGGAGGTGAACTGCCCGGCGATCCCGAGCAGGTAGGTGGAGAGGTTGCAGCCGCCGAAGACACCGACGCGGCCGCGCTCGCCGGGCCGCGCGTACCCGGCCTGCTCCAGCGCCTCCCAGCAGACCTCCAGGAACAGCCGCTGCTGCGGGTCGGTCAGCGCCGCCATGCGCGGGCTGAGGCCGAAGAACGCGGCGTCGAAGCCGGTGACGTCGTCGAGCACCGGCCGCGCCGGCACGTAGGCCGGGTCGCGGACCTCCGCCGGGTCGACCCCGGCGGCGATGAGCTCGTCGGGGGTGAAGAAGGTGATCGACTCGACGCCGTCGCACAGGTTGCGCCAGAACTCGTCGACCGTGCCGGCGCCGGGGAACCGGCCCGCCATGCCGACGATGGCGATGTGCCGGTCGAGCTCGTCGTCCTCCGGATCGGCGACGACGACCGGGGCCACGACCGGCGCCGGCGCTTGTTCGTCGAGGGTGGCGGCGAGGGCCTGCACGGTGGGCAGCTCGAACAGGGTGACGGTCGGGATGGCGACGCCGAAACGCTCCTTGACCAGCGCGAGCATCTGCAGGGCGAGCAGCGAGTTGCCGTTGAGGTCGAAGAAGTTGTCCCGGGTGCCGACGGGTTCGACGCCCAGCACGGACGACCAGACCTCGGCGAGGCCGCGTTCGGTGGCGGTCATCGGCGGGACGTAGGGCTGGGGCAGGTCGGGCCGGGGGAACCGGTCGGCCGAGGTCGCTTTCGCCGGCTTCGCCGAGCCGGGGAGACGCTCGTCGAGCCCGCCGGCGGCGACGACCACGGCCGGGCCGGCGTGCGCGGTGAGGCGGTCGAACGCCGCCAGTGCCTGGGTCCGGGTCATGGCGTGCTTGGCCATGGAGGCGCCGAGCCGGGCGTCGAGCCGTTCGAGGGTGCCGGGCCAGGTGTCCCACGCGGCGGCGAGCCAGCCGGGCCGGCCGTGGGCCTCGGCGAGCAGGGCCGCGTTGGCGGCGGCGTAGCTGCCGAAGGTGATCCCGCCGAGCAGCGCCGAGGTGGAGGAGAAGAGAAGTGTCCACTCGGGACGCTCGGGCAGCTCGTCCAAGACCTCGGCTAGCACGCGGGCGCCGCCGACCTTGGCACGGAAGTGCCGGGCGATGGCCGGTTCGTCCAGTTCGGACAGCGGCCGGAACCCGCTCGGGTCGGAGTCGGCGGCGGCGTGGACGATGCCGTCGAACCGTTCGGTGAGGAGCGCCCGCACCGCGGCGGGGTCGGTGATGTCCACGCGAGGGGTGTGGACCTCGGCGCCCAGGGCACGCAGCCGCGCGACGGCGGCATCGGTGCCCCCGCTGCGACCGGCGAGCACGAGCCGGCGCGCGCCACGGGTGGCGAGGTGCTCGGCGACGGTGAGGCCGACGCCGCCGAGGCCGCCGGTGATGAGGTAGCTGCCGCCCTTGCGGATCGTGGGCGGGGCGGAGGGCTCGGCGGGCCGGTACCCGGGGACGAGCCGCTGGTCGCCGCGGTAGACGGCCAGCGGTGTGCCGGGTGAGCGCAACTCGGCGGCCAGCGCGGCCGCGGCTTCGGCGGGGGTGTGGGTGGCGTCGAGGTCGACGGTGCCGGCATCGAGGTTCAGGTACTCCTGGTTCGCGACGACCGGCAGCACGGCCACCGCCGCCTGGGCCGGGCGCACGCGGCGGGCCGAGCCTGCCCCGGGCGGGGCCGGCGGGAGCGCGTTTGCCCCGGCCCCCGCGGCCGGGCGTCCCGAGCCGTCCCCGGCCGCCTGCCCGGCGCGAGTCGCCACCAGCACCCGCACCGCTCGCGACCCGTCGCCCGCCGCCGCGGCGAGCGTGCGGGAGACCGCGTGCACCGCCGCCACGTCGTCGTCGAGATCGAGCGCCGACAGGTCCACCACCGTGTCCGCCTCGGCCACGTCCACCACGTCACCGAGCAGCGCGGTCAGCGCCGCGGCGACACCGCCGGAATCCGGCAGGATCGCGACCCGGCCTGTCGTCCCGGCCGCGGATGCCGGCGCGGGGCGCCACGACGGCGTCAGCAGCTGCACGTGCTCGTCCGGCTCGGCGGTGAGCCGCGGGACCTCCGGCGCAACCGTGCCGGGCGCGTCGATCCAGTACCGCGACCGCTGGAACGGGTACCCCGGCAAGCCGACGCGCCGGGCCCCGCGGCCGCCGCGGACGCCCGGCCAATCGAGAGCCACCCCGGCCAGCCACAACCGCCCGGCCGCCTCCGCCAGTGCGGCCGATGCCGGAGCCGGGTCGTCGGCGCCGGGCAGCGTCGGGATCACCGACGCCCAGCGCGACGGCGCGCACGCCCGGTGCCCGCGCACCATCGCGCCCAGCGACCGGCCCGGCCCCAGCTCCAGCAGCACCGTGTCCTCGTCGGCCAGCAAGGTGGCCAGCGCGTCGTCGAACCGGACCGGCGCGCACATGTGCTCGGCCCAGTACCCGGGGCCGGGCGCCTCGGTGACCAGCCCGCCGGTGACGTTGGAGACATAAGGGATCGTGGGCGCGGACAGCGTGATGTGAGCGGCGACCCACGCGGTCAGCTCGTCGCGCAGCGAGGCGAGCTGCCGGGAGTGGAAGGCGTGCGTGGTGGCAAGCGGCCGGCACGGGATGTCACCCAGCGACGCCCGCAAGGCGGAGATGGCCTCCGAAGTCCCGGACACGACGGTCAGCTGCGGCCCGTTCAACGCCGCGATGTCGAGGTCGAGGCCGACGATCCGGGCCCGCACGTCGTCGGCCGGCAACGGCACGGCGGCCATCGCCCCACCCGGCAGCCCGGCGATCAGCTTCGCGCGGTGGGTCACCAGCGCGAGGGCGTCTTCGAGCGAGAGCACTCCGGCCAGGCATGCGGCGACGTACTCGCCGAGGCTGTAGCCGACCAGCACCGACGGCTCGACACCCCACGAGCGCACCAGCTGCGCCAGTGCGTACTCGACGGCGAACAGCGCCGGGTGCAGCACCTCGGTGCGGTCACCCGCGCGGTCGCCGCCGGAGCTGCGGCCCAGCAACGCGGCCAGCCCACCGGAGCCTTCCCGCGAGCCGAGCATCTCGTCCAGCACGGACGTCTCCAGCAGCGCGCGGCAGCGGTCCAGCTCGGCCCGGAACACCGGCGCCGTCTCGTACAGCTCCGCGGCGAGCCCGGGGTACTGCTCGCCGGTGCCCGCGATGAGGAACCCGACGCGGCGGCCGGTGCCCGCGTCGCTCGACGCCGACACCGAGCCCGACGCCAGCAGCCGCGCCGCCTCGTCGGAAGAACCCGCGACCAGCATCCGCCGGTGCCCGAACGTCGTCCGTCCGCTTTGGAGCGTGTGGGCGACGTCGGCGAGCGCGTCGCCGGACGCCGCCAAGTGCGCGGCGAGGTTCGCGGTGGCCGCGTCCGCGGCGGCGGCCGACCGGGCCGACCACACGAGCAGCTCCGGCCCGGCCGGCGCGGTGGGCACCGCCAGCGGCGCCTCCTCCAGCACCACGTGGGCGTTCGTGCCGCCGATGCCGAACGCGCTGACCCCGGCGCGGCGCGGGACGTCCGTGCGCGGCCACGGCGTGCGCTCGGTGACCACGGTCAGCTCGGCGCCGCCCGCGGTGAGCTGCGGGTTCGGGGTGCCGAGGTTGCGGGTCGGCGGGATCTCCTCGTGGTGCAGCGCCAGCGCCGCCTTGATCAGGTTGGTCACGCCGGCGGCGCGGTCGAGGTGCCCGACGTTCGTCTTCACCGAGCCGATCCGCAGCGACCGGCCCGCGAAGACCTGCTGCAGCGCGGCGATCTCGGCGGCGTCGCCCAGCGCGGTGCCGGTGCCGTGCGCTTCGACGTAGCCGATGTCCTCCGGCTCCAGCCCGGCGGCGGCGAGCGCCTCGGCGATCACCGTGGCCTGGCCTTCGACGCCGGGCGCGGTGAAGCCGACCTTGCGGCCGGCGTCGTTGTTGACCGCCCAGCCGCGCAGCACCGCGTACACCCGGTCGCCGTCGGCCAGCGCGTCCTCCAGCCGCCGCAGCGCGACCACGCCGACGCCGCCGCCGAGCGGGGCACCGAGGCCCGCGGCGTCGAACGCGCGGCACTCGCCGTCCGGCGGCGCGATGCCGCCCTGCTGGTAGAGGTAGCCGACGCGGTGCGGCACGCCGATCGACACACCGCCGGCCAGCGCCACGTCGCATTCGAAGTTCGCCAGGCTGCTCGCCGCCACGCAGACCGCGACCAGCGACGTCGAGCAGGCGCTCTGGATGCCGAACGCGGGCCCGGACAGGCCGAGCGTGTGCGAAACCCGGGTGGCCAGGGTGTCCTTGTCGTTGCCGAGGGCGATCGCGATCTCACCCATCTCCCCGGCCGCGTTCGCCGGGGTGAGGTTGTGGGTCAGGTAGGTGCTCCACGCGCAGCCGGCGAACACCCCGATCGCGCCGTCGAACCGCGCGGGGTCGCAGGCCGCGTCCTCCAGGGCGTGCTGGCTGTGCTCCAGGAAGAGCCGGTGCTGCGGGTCGAGGATCTGGGCCTCCTTCGGGTTGATCCCGAAGAAGCCCGCGTCGAAGTCCTCGACGCCGCGCACGACGGCGCCCGCCTTGACGTAGGCCGGGTCGCCGAGCCGGTCGGCGGGCACCCCCGCGGCGAGGAGCTCCTCGTCGGTGAAGCGGGTGATGCCGGAGCGGCCGGCGCGCACGGTCTCCCAGAGCGCGCCGACGTCGTCGGCGCCCGGGAAGCGGCCGGCCATGCCGACCACGGCGATGTCCGCGGGCGAGATGCTGGTGTCGGTCACGGTGTCCCTCATTTCCGGGTGCCGGCCAGGCGGCGGCGCTGGCCCCGCGCGGATCCGGTGGTGGCCGCCCGCGGGGCGGGGGCGTCGGTGTCGGTCAGGGCGGCGGCGAAGGCGGCCACGGTGGGGTGGCCAAAAAGCACAGCCGGCGCGATCCGGCGACCGAGACGCTTCTCCAGCGCCGCCACCATGGCCATGCCGACCAGCGAGTTGCCGCCGAGGTCGAAGAACGGGTCGTGCACGCCCACCGCGTCGATGCCCAGGAACTCGCCCCAGACGCCGGCGATGTCGGTTTCGAGCTCGCCGCGGGGGGCCGCGTACTCGGTGCGCAACGGCGGCCGCGGGTAGCGCGTCACCGGTGGCGGCGCCGCTTCGAGCAACCCGCCGAGGTCGTTGAGGCCGGCCAGCTCGCGGCGGGCGGTGGGCAGGTCCTGGCGCAGGGCCACGACCGTGCCGCGGAAGCCGTGGCCGGCGAGTTTGTCGAGGACCGCGCACCCGGCTTCGGCGGTGAAGCCGTAGCGGCGGCGGTAGGCGATGCGGGCTTCGCCGGTGGCCGCGTCGGCCCAGGAGTCGTGCTGCCAGTGTCCCCAGGCGACGGTCACGACCTGGGTGTCTGATGTGGACAGTGCGGCACCGTGGGCGTCGAGGACGCTGTTGGCCGCGCAGTAGTCGGCTTCGCCGATGCCGCCGACGACCGTGACGATCGAGGAGAACAGGACCAGGCGCCGGGGCCGGGCGGCGATGAGCGGGCCGACGGCCTCGACCTTCGGGGCGAGCGTGCGGCGCATGTCTTCGGCGGTGCGGCGCCGGGCCAGCCCGCCGCCCGGCAGGCCGGCGGCGTGCACGATCGAGTCCGGCGCGCCGAACCGCTTCCTGGCTTCGGCCAGGGCTTCGGCCAGCTGCCGCGGGACGCCGACGTCGGCCTTGAGCACCAGCACCTCGGCGGGGTTCAGTTCCGTGAGGTCGGCTGGGTCCGCCTCGCCGGTGCGGCTGATCAGGGCGAGCTTGCGGGCGCCGTGGCGGGCGAGGTGCTTCGCGACGATCATGCCGAGGCCGCGGGTGCCACCGGTGATCACGTGCGTGCCGCCCCAGTCCGGGGTGACGTCGTCGAGCGTGAGCTCGGTGTACTCCTGGACCCGGCGGCGGCCGCCGCGCCAGCCGGCGAGCACCGGTTCGCGTGCGGCGTCGCCGGTCCACGGCCGGGCCAGCTCGTCCAGGAGGTGCCGGGCCGGGGTGCCGGGTTCGACGTCGACGCCGCGCCACCGCAGGCCCGGGTACTCGGCCCGGACGCCGCGGCCGAGCCCGTGCAGCCCGGCGGCGTCCGGGTCGGTCAGGTCGCCGCCGGTGATCTCGGCCGCGCCGGTGGTGACGGTCAGCAGGCGGACCTTGTGGCCGTCCAGGGCCTGGACGGTACGCAGGAGGTCGTCGAAGCCGCCCTCGTGGACGACGTGCACCGGCTGGGGGAGGTGCGCCGGGTCGGTGCCGACGGTCATCCCCGCTTCCGCGGCCAGCGCGGCGAGTTCGCCGTTGGTGGTGATCAGCGAGCCGTGCGGCGTGGCCGTGGGGCGGGTGGGGTCGAGGCGCCAGACCGGGGTGTAGAGCCGGCCGTCCTCCGCCACCGGTGCGGCCTGGGTGCGGGTCGCCTGGGGCCAGAACTTCGTGCGCTGGAACGGGTAGCCGGGCAGGGACACGGTCCGGCCGCCGTTCCGCACCGCCGCGAAGTCCGTCGTCGCGCCGAGTTCCCACAGGCGGGCGAGAGTCTCCAGCAGCGCGGTGCCTTCGGCCGGGCGGTTCTCGACGGGCCAGGGCGCGGGGAGGGTGCCGAGCACGGCGGGCCGGGTTCCGGTGAGGTTCTGGCGGACCAGGCCGCCGAGGGTCTGGCCCGGGCCGAGCTCGACGTAGGCGTCGACGTCCTGCCCGGCGCAGTGCCGGACGCCGTCGGCGAACCGGACGGGGTGGCACAGGTGGCCGGCCCAGTACTGCGGGTCGATCGCTTCGGCGTCGGTGAGCACGGTGCCGGTCGCGTTCGAGACGATGGGGATCCGCGGTGCCCGCCGGGGCACCGAGGCGACCAGCTCGGCCAGCTCGGCGCGGGCGGGGGCCAGCAGCGTGGAGTGGAACGGGTGGGCCGAGCGCAGGGCCCGCGCGGCGAGCCCGGCGGCCTTCAGATGCCCGGCCGCGCTTTCGATCGCTTCCGGCGCTCCACTGAGGACGGTCATCTGCGGGCCGTTGAGCGCGGCGACGTCGACCTCCGTGTCGCGGACGGCGCCGGCGACCTGGTCCGCGGAAGCGGCGACGGCGAGCATCCGGCCGGCCGGCGCGCGCCCGATCAGCCGGGCCCGCCCGGTGACGACGTACAGGGCGTCGGCGAGGGTGAAGACCCCGGCGAGGCAGGCGGCGACGTACTCGCCGAGGCTGTAGCCGACGAGCAGGTCGGGCCGGACGCCCCGGTCGGCGAGCAGCCGGGCGAGCGCGTACTCGACGGTGAAGAGGAGGGGGTGCGCGATCTCGGCGCGGTCGAGGAGTTCGTCTTCCTGGCCGGCCCCGAAGAACGACGGCGCGGCGGCGGCGACCGGCTCCGCGAAGAAGGCGGCCTCGAGGTCGACCCCGCAGCGGCCGGCGGCGATGGCGCAGCATTCGTCGACGGCTCGGGCGAAGACGGGCTCGTCGCGGTACAGCTGCGTGGCCAGGCCGCGGTACTGGTCCCCGACGCCGGGAAGCAGGAAGGCGACCTTCGGCGCCCCGGGCTTGCGGTGCACGCCGGGGCTCTGCGCGGCGGCGGCCAGCTGCCGCGCGGCGTCGTCGAGGCTCGTGGCGACGACGGCCCGGCGGTGGTCGAGGTGCGCCCGGCCTTCGCGGAGGGTGTGGGCGAGATCGGCCAGGGTCACGGCCGTGTCCGGAAGGGCATCACGCGTGATCAGCGAGGCATCACGCGTGACTGCCGGGGCATCATCCGTGATCAGTGGGGCATCATCCGTGGTCCGGGCAACGGCGGGTGATGCCCCTCCAGTCACGCTTGATGCCTCTCCGGTCACGTGTGATGCCTCTTGAGTCACGCGTGATGCCCGGGAGGCGCCGGCCGCGAGGCGGCCGAGGCGGGTGAGCTGCGCGCTCAGCGCGGCCGGGGAGGCGGCCGAGACCGGGATCAGCTCGGCGATTTCTGTTGCCGGGGAGGGCTCGGTGGCCGGTGCGGCCTCCAGGACCAGGTGGGCGTTCGTGCCCGACCAGCCGAACGAGCTGACCCCCGCCACGGCCGGGCGGCCGCGGTCGGGCAGCGATGCCCGTCCGGTGGCCGGCCGGACCGTCGAGCTCGCCAGCACCTGCTCGGCCGGGTCGGTCATGTTCAGGTTCGCCGGCACCTCGCCGTTCTCCAGCACCAGCACCGTCTTGATCAGCCCGGCGATCCCGGCCGCCGTGTGGGTGTGGCCGATGTTCGTCTTCACCGCCCCCACCGTCAGGGGGTGGTCCGCCGGCCGGTCGCCGAACACGTCGCCCAGCGCACCCAGCTCGATCTCGTCGCCCAGCGGGGTGCCCGAACCGTGCGCTTCCAGGAAGTCGACGTCGGCCGGCGAAGCACCCGCGTCGGACAGGGCCCGGCGGATCACCTCCACCTGGGCGCCGCGGTTGGGCGCGGTCAGGCCGTTGCTGCGGCCGTCCTGGTTGACCGCCGAGCCGCGGATCACCGCGCGGACGCGGTGGCCGTCGCGCAGGGCGTCGGACAGGCGGGCCAGCACCACCATCCCGCCGCCCTCGCCCATCATGTAGCCGTCCGCGCTCGTGTCGAACGTGTGGCAGCGGTCGGTCGGCGACAGCAGCGCGTTGCGGCTGCTGTACACGTAGAGGAACGGGTGCAACGCCAGGAACCCGCCGCCCGCGAGGGCGTAGTCGCACTCGCCCGCCCGCAGCGCCCGGGCCGCGAGGTGCACCGCGACCAGCGTCGACGAGCACGCCGTGTCCAGCGAGAACGCCGGGCCGCGCAGGTCGAAGTGGTAGGCCAGCCGCCCGGCGACGACGCTGGCGAGGCTGCCCTGGCCCATGTACGGATCCGCGTACACGCCGGTGCCTTCGCGCTCGGCCTCCACCTGGCCGTACTGGAACGCGTCGGAGAAGCCGAGCAGGACGCCGGTGCGGCTGCCCGCGAGCCGGGGCGCCGGGGTGCCCGCGTCGTCCATCGCCTCCCACGCCAGCTCCATCAGCAGCCGTTGCTGCGGGTCCATCCGCAGCGCTTCCTGCGGTGCGTAGCCGAAGAACCCGGCGTCCCAGCCGTCCACTTCGGACAGGAAGGCGCCGCGACGGCCGGTGCTGCCGGGCACGTGGTCGAACCGGCCCGCCGGCACGTCGCCGACCTCGGCGGCGCGGCCGTCGCGCAGCAGCCGCCAGTACGATTCGACGTCCGGGGCGCCGGGGAACCGGCAGGACATGCCGATCACGGCGATGGGCTCGCTTTCGCGGGCCTCGTACTCGGCCAGCCGGCGGCGCGCGCCCGCGAGCTCGGCCGTCGCCCGCTTCAGGTAGTCGCGAAGCTTTTCTTCGCCGCTCATAACCGAACCCCTATCCGTTCGCAAAAGATCACAGCTTGTCGATGAAGGCGAAGAGCTCGTCGTCCGAGGCGAGGTCGAGCGCGGGCGGCCCGCCGAGCCCGTCCAGGGCCTCCCGCAGCACCTCCGCCAGCCGGGCGCGGTCCTCGGCGCCCGCGTCCGGCAGGACTTCGCCGAGGGTTTCGCGCAGCCGCTGCACGGGGTCCGGCGGCGGTGGGAGCAGCTCGCCGAGCAGGTGCGCGGCCAGCAGCTCGACCGTCGGGTGGTTGAACAGCAACGACGCGGGCAGCCGCAGCCCGGTGCCGGCCCCGATGCGGTTGCGCAGCTCCACCGACGTCAGCGAGTCGATGCCCAGTTCGCTGAACGGCTTCGCCACCTCGACCGACGACGGCGACCGGTGCCCGAGCGCCGTGGCGACCTCGGTGCGGACGAAGCCGGTCACCGCCGCGGCCGCGGTTTCCCGGTCCAGCCCGGCGAGCTGCCCGGCCAGCCCGGCCGACGCCGGAGCGGCCGCGGCCGCGCGGCGCACCGGCACGAGACTCCGCAGCACGGCGGGGATCTCGTCGGCCGCCCGCAGGGCCGCGGTGTCCCAGCCGGACGCCACGACCGTGCCGGACAGCCCGAGCGCGGCGTCGAACGCGGCGAGCCCCTGCGCCTCGGTGAGCGGCCGGACGCCGGTCAGCCGCGCGCGGTCCGTGCCGGTCATCGCGGCGGTCATGCCGGTCGCGGTGTCCCACAGGCCCCACGCGATCGACACGCCCGGCAGCCCGCGCGCCGCCCGGTGCTCCGCCAGCGCGTCGAGGGACGCGTTCGCGGCGGCGTAGTTCGCCTGGCCGCGGTTGCCCAGCACGCCGGCGATCGAGGAGAACAGCACGAACGCGGCGAGGGGCTGGTCCGCGGTGAGCTCGTGCAGCAGCCAGGCGGCGTCGCGCTTGGGCCGCACCACGGCGTCCAGCTGCGCCCGGGTGAGCCCGGTGATGGTCGAGTCGTCGAGGACGCCGGCCGCGTGCACCACCCCGGTGAGCGTCTCGCCGGCCAGCATCGCGGCGAGGGCGGCGCGGTCGGCGACGTCGGCCGCCACGACCCGGACGCGGGCGTCCAGCCCGGCTAGCCGGGCCGGGACGTCGCCGCCGCGGCGCGAGACCAGCAGCAGGTCGCGGACGCCGTGCGTGGTCACCAGCCGCTCGGCGAGCAGCGCGCCGAGCCCGCCCGTGCCGCCGGTCACCAGCACGGTGCCGCCGTCGAAGTCCACTGTGGACGGCTCGGCGGCGTGCCGCGCCAGCCGGGGCACGAGCACCGCGCCGTCGCGCACGGCGAACTGCGGCTCCTCCGCGTCGAGCGCCGCGGAGAGGGGGCCCCCGGGGCGGGCACCGGCGAGGGCGAAGCGGCCGGGGTGCTCGGCGATCGCCGAGCGCACCAGACCCCACACCGGCGCGCCTTCGGGCGAGCCCGGGTCCTGCAGGAACACCAGTTTCGAGCCGTCGCAGCGCGCGTCGAGCAGCCAGCGCTGCACGAGGTCCAGCACGGCGGGCAGCTCGTGCGCGGTGGTGAGCACGACGGGCGGGACGACCTCGGGCAGCTCCGTGCCGATCACGGTCCACTGCCGGTCGTCGCCGTCGGGCAGTGACGCCGGTGTCCACTCCACGCGGTAGAGCTCCGCGGTCGCCTTCGTCTCGGCGGCGGGGCGCAGCAACAGCGACTCGATGCCACCGAGCGGGGTGCCGGCGGTGTCGTGGAGGGTGACTTCGACGCCGGTGGCCGCCGAGCCGGACAGCCGGGCCCGTACCGAACCCGGCAGGGGCGAGGTGACCCGCAGGCCGCCGAAGGAGAACGGCAGCAGCAGTTCGGTGCCGTCGAGCACGAGCGCGTGCAGCACGGCGTCGAGCACCGCGGGGTGGGCGGTGAACTCGCCTTCGGCGGGCAGTTCCACCTCGACGTACCGGTCGTCGCCGTCGCGCCACAGCGCGGTGAGGCCCTGGAACGCCGGCCCGTATTCGTACCCGCGTTCGGCGAGCCGCGCGTAGGCACCGTCGAGGTCGACCGGCTCGGCCCCGGCGGGCGGCCAGAGGGGCAGGGGAGCGACGGGTGCCTGCCCCGGACCGACCGTGCCGGTCGCGTGCCGGGTCCACGGCCCGTCGCCGAGCCGCGAGTGGATGGTCAGCGGACGCCGGCCGTGCTCGTCCGCGCGGCCGAGGCCGGCCTGGACTTCGACGGCGCCCGACGCGGGCAGCGTCAGCGGTGCTTCGAGCGTCAGGTCCTCGACGCTCCCGCCGTCCGCCGCTTCCAGGGCCAGCTCGGCGAACCCGGTACCGGGGAACAGGACCGTGCCGCGGACGGCGTGCCCGGCCAGCCACGGCAGGGAGGTCGGCGAGAGCCGCCCGGTGGCGACGGAACCGTCGCCGTCCGCGACCGGGGTGGGGGTGCCGAGCAGGCCGCCGGTGCCGCCGGTGAGCCAGTAGCGCTGCCGGTCGAACGCCGAGGTCGGCACGTCCGGGTGGCGGGTGACCGGGCCGAGCAGCCGCGGCCAGTCGACTCCGGTGCCCCGGACGTACGCCGCGGCGAGGGCGAGCAGGAACCGCCGGCGCCCGCCTTCCCCGCGGCGCAGCGTGCCCACGGCGGTGCCGTCGATCCCGGCGTCGGCCAGGATCTCCTGCACCGCGCCGGCGAGGATGGGGTGCGGGCTGACCTCGACGAACAGCGGCCGCCGGTAGCCGGCGAAGGCGCGGACGGCGGTGTCGAACCGGACCGGCTCGGCCAGGTTGCGGTACCAGTACCCGGCCGTCAGCTCCGAGCCCGGCAGGAAACCGCCGGTGCAGGACGAGCAGATCGTGGTCGCGGTGTCGGCGGGGGCCAGCTCGCCGATCTCCCGGAGCAGCGCGTCGCGGACCGCCTCGACGTGCGGGGTGTGCGCCGCGTACGCCACCGGCGTGCGCCGGATCTGGACGTCGGCGCAGGCGGCCGCGAACTCCTCGATCGCGGCCAGGTCGCCGCCGACCACGGTGCCGGCCGGGCCGTTGTCGACGGCCGGCCACAGGCGGCCTTCCCACGGCGTGAGCCGCTCCCGCACCTGCGCCACGGGCAGCCCGACGGCGAGGATCCCGCCGGTCCCGTCCAGCTCGGCGGTGAGGAGCCTGCTCCGGACGGCGATGATCCGGGCGGCGTCGGCGAGCGGCAGTGCCCCGGCGACGACGGCCGCGGCGAGCTCGCCTTGGGAGTGGCCGACCACCGCGGCCGGGGCGACCCCGACGGCCTGCCACAGTCCGGCGAGGGCGACCATGATGGCGAACAGCACGGGCTGCACGACATCCGTTCCCTCCAGGCCCGGCGCGCCCTCGGCGCCGGTGAGCACGTCGAGCACGGACCACCCCGTGTGGGGGCGCAGTGCTTCGGCGGCCTCGGTGAGCAGCCGTGCGAAGCCTTCGTCGGCGGCGAGGAGTTCGGCGGCCATGCCGGGCCATTGGGCGCCCTGGCCGGGGAAGACGAACACGGGCTGGGTGTCGCCGGGCGCGGTGCCGGTGACGAGCGCGGGGTGCGGGGCGCCCTCGGCGAGGGCCCCCAGTGCGGCGACGAGTTCGCCCCGGTCTCCGGCGACGACGACCGCCCGGCAGGCACCGGGACGACGACGGGCGAGCACGGCGGCGGTGGCGGCGAGGTCGTGGTCGCCGGCGGTTTCGGCGTAGGCGCGCAGCCGGGCGGCTTGGGTGCGGAGGGCGGTGTCGGTGTGGGCGTGGAGGAGCCAGACGAGCGCCTCGGCGGCTGCTGTCGCGGGGGTTGCGGCGGGCTCCTCGGGCGGTGCGGCTTCCAGCACCACGTGCGCGTTCGTCCCGCTGATCCCGAAGCTCGACACCGCGGCCCGCCGCGGGCGGCCGTGGTCGGGCCACGCCTGGGGCGCCGAAAGCACCTCGACCCGGCCGCTCGCCCAGTCCACCCGCGGGCTCGGCAGCTCGGCGTGCAGGGTGCGCGGAATCGTCTCGTGCCGGAGCGCCTCGACCATCTTGATCACCCCGGCGACCCCCGCCGCGGCCTGGGTGTGGCCGATGTTGGACTTCAACGATCCCAGCCACAGCGGCGTTTCCCGGTCCTGGCCGTACGTCGCCAGCAGTGCGTGCGCCTCGATCGGGTCGCCCAGTGCCGTTCCGGTGCCGTGCGCCTCGACCACGTCCACGTCCTGAGTGGACAGTCCGGCCGCGCGCAGCGCCCGCCGGATGACCTGTTGCTGCGCCTGGCCGTTCGGGGCGGTGAGGCCGTTGCTGGCCCCGTCGGAACCGGTCGCGCCGCCGCGCAGCAGGGCCAGCACCGGGTGGCCGTGACGGCGGGCGTCCGACAGGCGCTCCAGCACGAGCATGCCCGCGCCTTCCGCGAACGCGGTGCCGTCGGCGTCGGCCGAGAACGCCTTCGCGCGGCCGTCGGCCGAAAGGCCGTTCTGACGCGTGAAGTCCACGAGGTTGCCGGGCGCGGCCATCACGGTGACGCCGCCGGCCACCGCGAGCGAGCAGTCGCCCCGCTGCAGCGCGTCGGCGGCCAGCTGGATCGCGACCAGCGACGACGAGCACGCCGTGTCGACCGTGAGCGCGGGACCGCGCAGCCCGTAGGTGTAGGCGATCCGGCCCGACGCGACGCTCGGCGAGGTGCCGGTGAGGCGGTGGCCGTCGACCGACCCGGTCGGCTCGTGCAGGCGCGGGCCGTAGTCCATCGCCATCGCGCCGACGAACACCCCGGTGTCGGTTCCCTCGAGGGAGCCGAGCCCGGCGCGCTCGATCGCCTCGTGGCTGATCTCCAGGAGCACCCGCTGCTGCGGGTCCATGGCCAGGGCTTCGCGGGGGCTGAGGCCGAAGAAGGCGGGGTCGAACCGGTCGGCGTCGTGGAGGAAACCGCCGAAGCGGGTGGCGCACGAGCCGGGACCGGTCTCGCCGAGGAGCGTGTCGAGGTCCCAGCCGCGGTTCGCGGGCAGCTCGGTGACGGCCTCGCCGCCGGCGGCCACCAGGTCCCACAGCTCGGCGGGGGAGGTGATGCCGCCGGGGAACCGGCAGCCCATCGCGACGATCGCGATCGGATCGCCCTGCTGCGGCACGGTCTCCGCGGCAGGAGCGGCCTCAGCCGGGCGGGCCCGCAGGTGCGTGATCAGGTGGTTCGGCGTCGGGAAGTCGAACAGCAGCGTGGTCGGCAGCTTCAGCCCGGTGGCCGCCTGCAGCCGGGTGCGCAGCTCCACCACGCTCACCGAGTCGAAGCCGAGGTCCTTGAACGTGCGCGCGGGGTCGATGCCGCCGGTGTCGGTGTGGCCGAGGACGGCCGCGGCCGTGGCGAGCACCAGGTCCGCCACCCGGGTGGGATCGACGGCGACCGGCGCGGCGGCCACCTCTTCGCCGAGCCGGAACCGGGTCCGCTGGAACGCGTACGTCGGCAGGTCCACCAGCCGCTCGCCCGGCACCTCCCACCGCACCCCCGCGCCGGCGGCGAACGCCTCGGCGAAGCTGCGCCGCAGCCGGTCGCCGCCGCCGTCGTCCCGCCGCAGCGTGCCGACGACGGCCACGGTGCGGCCCTCGGCTTCGGCGGTCTCCTCGATGCTGCCCAGCAGCACCGGGTGCGGGCTGCACTCGACGAACCGCGCGCCGCCGGCCGCGAGGGCCCCGGCCGTCGCCGAAGCGAACCGGACCGGGCGGCGGAGGCTTTCGAACCAGTACCCGGCGTCGAGCCCCGCGGTGTCGAACGGCTCGCCGGTGAGCGCGGAGACGAACGTGACCGAAGTGGACACCGGACGCACCGGGGCCAGCAGCCGCAGGATCTCCTCCCGCAGCGGGTCCACCGCCGCCGAGTGCGACGCGTAGTCGACCGGCAGGATCTTCGCGCGGTACCCGGCCCCGGTGAGCGTGGCGTGCAAGGCCGCCAGCGCGCCGGCCGGCCCGGACAGCACCACGGACCGGGTGCCGTTCACCGCCGCGACCGACACGCCGGCGGGCAGCAGCGGCCGGACGACGTCTTCGGGCGCGCCGGCCGACAACATCCCGCCGCCGCGCGGCATCCCGGCGATCGCCCGGCTGCGCAAGGCGACCACGCGGGCGCCGTCGGACAACGACAACGCGCCGATCGCGGTGGCGGCGGCGATCTCGCCCTGGGAGTGCCCGACCACGACCGACGGCGTGAGCCCCGCGTCGCGCCAGACCTCCGCCAGCGACACCATCACCGCCCAGAGCGCGGGCTGGACGACGTCGACGCGGCCGAGGTCGGCGGTGCCGTCACGCAGCTCTGCCAGCAGGTCGTAGCCGGCGAACTCCGCGAGCGCGGCCGAGCACTCCGCCAGCCGGCGGGCGAACACGGGCGAGTCGCGCAGCAGCCCGCGGGCCATCTCCGGCCACTGCGAGCCCTGCCCGGGGAACACGAGGACGTCGGCGCCGTCGACGGTCCGGCCGGTCACGACGTGCTCCGACGGCGTGCCGCCGGCCAGCGACGCGAGGTCGTCGAACACGACCGCGCGGTGCTCGAAGAGGTCACGGGTGCGCAGCAGCGACCGGGCGACGTCGCCGTGGGCGAGGTGCGGGTGCTCGGCCAGGTGCTCGGCGAGGGCGTGGGCCTGGGCCGGGAGGGCGGCGGCCGACCGCGCCGAGAGCACCAGCGGGGCGTCCTCGGCGGCGGCGTCCCCGGGCGGGACGGCCGCCGGTGCTTCGGCGACGACGAGGTGGCAGTTGGTGCCGCCGACGCCGAACGAACTGACGCCGGCGACGAGCCGGTCCCGCGGCCGCGGCCAGTCCCGGGCCGCGCCGACGACCTCGAGGTTCAGCGTCTCGAACGGGATGGCCGGGTTCGGGGTGGCGAAGTTCAGGCTCGGGCTCAGGCGGCGCTCGGACAGGCACACCAGCACCTTCAGCAGCCCGGCGATGCCCGCGGCGCCTTCGAGGTGGCCCACCACGGTCTTCACCGAACCCACCTGCAGCGGCTCCGGGCGGTCGCCGGCGAACGCGGCTCCGAGCGCCTCGGCCTCGATCGGGTCGCCGACCGGCGTACCGGTGCCGTGCAGTTCGACGTACTGGACGTCGGCCGGCGCGACTCCGGCGTCGGCGCAGGCCAGCCGGATCACCTCGGTCTGCGCCCCGGCCCGTGGAACGGTGAGACCCGCGCCGCCGCCGTCGTTGTTCACGGCCCCGCCCAGCAGGACCGCGTGGACGCGGTCGCCGTCCGCGAGCGCGGCGCCCAGCGGCTTGAGGACGACCAGGCCGCCGCCCTCGCCGCGGACGTACCCGTCGGCCCGGCTGTCGAAGGTGTGGCAACGGCCCTGCGGGGACAGCGCGCCGAAGCGGTCCACGATCTCGGTGCCCGCCGCCAGGAGGTTGAGGTTCACCCCGCCGGCGAGCGCGACGGCCGCGGTGCCGCGGCGCAGCTGCTCGGCGGCCAGGTGCACGGCCACCAGGGACGACGACTGTCCCGAGTCGACGGTCAGGCTCGGGCCGCGCAGGCCGAGCACGTAGGAGACGCGGTTCGCGATCAGGCTGCGGTGGGTGCCGGTGAGGGTGTGCGGACCGGCGCCGAGGCGGTCGTGCAGCAGCGCGTAGTCGCCGTTGATCGCGCCGACGACGACGGCGGTGCCGCTGCCCCGGAGCGTGCCGGGCGCGATCCGGGCGTCCTCGCACGCCTCCCACGCGAGCTCCAGCACGAGCCGCTGCTGCGGGTCCATCGCCGCGGCCTCGCGCGGGGAGACGCCGAAGAAGGGCGCGTCGAAACCGTCCACATCGGACACGAAGCCGCCGCGCCCGGCGCCGTCGCCGTCCGTCCACCGGCCCGGCGGAACCTCGCCGACGGCCTCGCGGCCCTCGGCCAGCAGCCGGCGCAGCCGCGCCGGGGAAGGGGCGCCGGGCAGCCGGCAGGACATGCCGACCACCGCGATCGGCTCACCGGGAGCAGGCAGGGAAGACATAGTTCACCCATCGTCGGAAGGGATCGCGGAAATCGGGGAATGCGCGTGCTGCTGACCGAATTGCACCGGTTACCGGGAATTCCCGGGTGGTGCCGGTGGATTCCGATCGTGCGGGCTGCGCACCCCGTTCGTCAAGGGGGTTCCCGGCGTCGCCGGTGGCAGGCAGGCGACGGCAGGAAGCTGCCACCGGAGCGGGCCACCCGGCTGGAGCAGTGGGCGTGGGTGACTGCGCCGAACGGTGTGGTCAATTGCTCTGACCTGCGGAAATAACTGTCCGGTCCGGTGTGGATGGTGTCACCGGCGTGACCGTTCGGACACAGCAGGTACACCTGGGTACAGCTGTCCCCGCCCCGCCGCCGAATCTGGGTGAGGACTACCCATGTCCGGGTGGGTGGGTAGTTGCTTCAGTGTTCGCAGTACCGCCCGGCAACGACGGCGGTGCCTTTTCCGGTTGCTATTTCCCCGTGCTCGAAGAAAAGGAAAGCGATGGCGAACACGACGGAAGCCGCGGCGGCGCCGCATCGCCGCGCCGGCGGTGTGCTCACCGTGGGCGGCGTGCCCGTGGACCGGCTCGCGGCGCGGGTCGGCACCACTCCCTTCTTCGCCTACGACCGCTCGCTCGTCACCACCCGCGTCGAGCGGGTGCGAGCCGCCCTGCCCGACGACGTCGAGCTGAGCTACGCGGTCAAGGCCAACCCCATGCCCGCGCTGCTGCACCACCTCAGCGGCCTGGTCGACGGGCTCGACGTCGCGTCCGCCGGCGAACTGCGGCAGGCGCTCGACACGACCGTCCCGCCGGAGCGGATCAGCTTCGCCGGCCCCGGCAAGACCCCGGCCGAGCTGGCCCGCGCGGTCGCCGCCGGCGTCACGGTTGAACTCGAGTCCACCACCGAGCTGGTCCGTGTGCGGGAGGCCGGTGACCGCCTGGGCCTGACTCCGCGCGTGGCGCTGCGGGTGAACCCGGACTTCGCCGTGCGCGGGTCCGGGATGCGCCTGGGCGGCGGCCCGCAGCAGTTCGGCATCGACGCCGAGCGCGTCCCCGCCGTGCTGGCCGAAGTCGGCGCCGCGGGACTCGACTTCCAGGGCTTCCACGTCTTCGCCGGCTCCCAGAACCTGCGCGCGGAAAGCCTGTGCGAAGCCCAGCGCGCGACGGTGGACCTGGTGCTGCAGCTGGCCGAGGCGGCGCCCGGCCCGGTGCGGTCGGTGAACCTCGGCGGCGGCTTCGGCATCCCCTACACCGCCCGCGACACGGCACTGGACCTCGACGAAGTCGGCGAGAACCTGGCGAAGCTCCTGGACGTCTCGCTGCGCCCGGCCCTGCCCGAGGCGCGCGTGGTGATCGAGCTCGGCCGCTACCTCGTCGGCGAGGCCGGGGTGTACCTCACCCGCGTGGTCGACCGGAAGGTCTCGCGCGGCACGACGTTCCTCGTCGTCGACGGCGGCCTGCACCACCAACTGGCCGCGTCCGGCAACTTCGGCCAGGCCATCCGCCGCAACTACCCGCTCGCCCTGGCGTCCGCACCCGGCGGTCCCGAAGAGACGGTGACGGTGGTCGGCTGCCTGTGCACCCCGCTCGACCTCCTCGGCGACCGGGTTTCCCTGCCCGGTGCGGCGATCGGCGACCTGATCGCGATCTTCCAGGCCGGCGCCTACGGCCTCACCGCCAGCCCCACCGCCTTCCTCGGGCACCCGGCGCCGCCCGAAGTCCTCGTCTGACCCCGGAGGGAACACCGTGCAGACCACCGTGCCGACGCCCGGAGCCACCGCGCTCCGCACCATCGCTGGGACAACCGGGGCGTCGCCCCGGGCCGGGGGCGACGCCACCCGGACTCCCCGGACAGAAGCCGATCCCGGATTCCGCGTGCTGGGCCTGTTGCAGGTCCGCGGCCGCGAGCCGGTCGTCGTGACCGCCCGCCGCCAGCAGGTGGTGCTCGCGCTGCTGCTGCTCAACGGCAACCGCGTGGTGCCCCTGGAGGTGCTGCTCGACGCGCTGTGGGGCGCCGAGCCGCCCGCGACGGCCCGGGCACAGGTCCAGACCTGCGTGTCGGCCCTGCGGCGCGCGCTGGCGAAAGCCGGCCTGGGGGAACGGATCCGGGCCCGGGGGAGCGGCTACTGCCTCGACCTCGCCCCCGGGGAGCTGGACCTGCACGAGTTCGAGACGCTGGTGGCCCGCGGCCGCGCCGCGCGGCGGCCGGAGGAGGCGCGCGCGGCGTTCCGCGAGGCACTGGCGCTGTGGCGCGGGGAACCGCTCACCGGGATCGACAGCGGTGTCGTGCGGGCCCACCAGGTCCGCATCGCCGAGCGGCGGGTCGAGGTGCTCGAGGACTGCCTGGACGCCGAGCTCGAGCTGGGCCTGCACCGCGAGGTCGTCGGGGAGATCTCGGTGCTGACCGAGGAACACCCGTTGCGCGAGCGGTTCGTGCTGCAGCTGATGACCGCACTGCACCGGTGCGGCCGCCGGGTGGAGGCGCTCGCCGCCTACCGGGCCGTGCGCCGCCGCTTCGTCGAGGAACTGGGCCTGGAGCCCGGCGCCGCCCTGCGCGAGCTGCACCAGGACATCCTGGCGGGCTCGAGCGGGGCGCCGGCGGCCGGCCGCGCGATCCCGCGGATGCTGCCCGCGCGGCTGCCCTACTTCACCGGGCACGAGCGGTTGCTGGCCGGGCTGCGGCGCGGCCTCACCGACGACGGACCCGGCGCCGCGGTGGTCACCGTCCTCACCGGACGCGGCGGGGCGGGCAAGTCCGCCGTGGCGGCCGAAGCCGCGCACCGCGCCGCCCCGGCGTTCCCCGACGGGGTGCTCTACGCACGGCTCGCCGAGGAGGACGCGGGCGAGGTGCTGGGCCGGTTCCTGCACGCACTCGGCGTGCCCGCGGCCGAAATCCCCGAGGAGCTGGAGGGCCGCGCCGCGCTGTACCGCAGCGTGCTCGCCGGGCGCCGGGTCCTGACCGTGCTGGAGGACGCCGCGGGCCTCGCGCGTGTCACGCCGTTCGTCGCGGACGCCCGCGGTTGCCGGCTGCTCGTCACGACCACCGCCCGGGTGCCCTCGCTGCCCGGTGTGGCGGTGGCCGAACTCGACGTGCTGGACGGCGCGGAGGGCGTCGAGCTGCTGTCCGCGCTCGTCGGCGAAGACCGCGTGACCGCGGAGCTGTCGGACGCGGTGGAGCTGGTCGAGCTGTGCGGCGGCCTGCCACTGGCCGTGACGGCGGCCGCCACGCACGTCGCGGCCCGGCCGGGGCGCACGCTGGCCCAGGCGGTGGCCCGGCTGCGGGCCGAAGGCGACCGGATCGGCCGGCTCGGCGCGGGCGTCCGGGCGGCCGTCGGGCGCGGCCTGGAGGAACTGCCCGCTCCGGTGCGGGAGCTGTTCGCCCGGCTGGCGCTGCTTCCCGCGGGCAGCTGGGCGGGCTGGGCCGCGACGGCGCTGGCGGACCTCGGCCCGGCCGAAGCCGCCGACGCGCTGGAGTCGCTGGTCGACGCACGCCTGGTCGACGTCGCCGGAGCCCGCTACCGGCTGCCGCCGCTGACCCGGCTGCTCGCGCTGGAACTGCTGGCGGCGCAACCACTTCCGGAACGCGCGACGGCGTCCCGCCGGCTCTTCGGCGCGTGGCTGGCCGTGACGGACGAGGCCCGGGGTGTCGTGGCCGGCGGCGCGCCGCGGACGCCGGTTTCGGCCGATCCCGGTGACCGGGGCACGTGGTACGACCGCGAGTCCGCCGGTCTGCTGGCCGCGGTGCGCCAAGCGGCGGACCTCGGGGAGCCGGGGTACTGCGCGGAACTCGCGCTGGCGGTGGCCGACCTCGCGGGCGACCGGGGCCGGTACGCGGACTGGCGGGAGAGCGGCGAAACGGCGTTGCGCGCGGTGGTGCGTTCGGGCGACCGGCACGCCGAGGCGGCGCTCGAGCGTTCACTCGGCGAGCTGGCGGTCCGCGAAAGCCGCTTCGCCGACGCGGCGGGCCGGATCACGCGTGCGCTCACCGCCGGTGAACAGGCGGGCGGGGCGAGCTGGGACGAACTGGTCCGGCAGGTGCTGGCCGGGGTCGACCGCGCTCGCTCCGCGATGGCGGCCGAGCCGGTCCCGCTCGCGCCGCCGGCCGGCGAGCCGGGGGCGGGCAACCGCACGGCGGCGCCGCGGACCGCGTTGGGGCGCAACCAGTTCGATCTGGCGGCCGAGCGCGCCCAAGCGGACGGCGCACCCCGCTCGACGGGCCGCGCGAGCCACCGGCGCCTGCCGCGCCCGCGGCCGATCTCGTGGCGGCGGGAGTCGGAATACCCCGAGGAAGCCTGACCCGATCCGAGAGGAATGCCCATGACCATCGGTGCCGCCCTGCCCGCCGGTGACCTGTCCGGGGTCGCCAACAGCGTCGAGACGCTGCTCGCCCAGACCCGCGAGGCCGCGGACGCCGGCCTGCGCTCGGTGTGGTTCTCCCAGCTCTTCGACCACGACGCCGTCACCCTCGCCGCCCTCGCCGGGCGCGAGGTGCCCGAAGTCGCCGTCGGGACCGCAGTCGTCCCGCTGTACCCGCGGCACCCGCTCCACCTCGCCGCCCAGGCGCAGACCGCGCAGGCCGCCACCGGCGGGCGGTTCACCCTCGGGCTGGGCCTCGGCGTGCAAAGCCTGCTGGAACCGGCGTTCGGCTTCGAATACCCGCCGCCCATCACCTCCCTGCGCGAATCCCTGACCGTGCTGCGCGACGTCTTCGACGGCCGCCGTCCGGCGTTCGACGGCGAGACCCTCACCGCCTGCCCGCCCCTGCCGACGGCGGTGCCCGGGGGAGCCGGCGTCCCCGTCGTGGTCGCCGCGATGGGACGGCAGGCGCTGCGCGTGGCCGGCGAACTCGCCGACGGCACCCTCCCGTTCCTGGCCGGCCCGCGCGCGCTGGCCGAGCACATCGTGCCCACGCTGGCCAAGGCCGCCGCCGGCGCCGGGCGGCCGGAACCCCGGGTGATCGCGGCCGTCCCGGCGGTGGTGACCGACGACGCCGACACGGTCCGCCAGATCGCCGCCGTGCACCTGGGCTACTACGGCGACATCCCGTCCTACCGCCGCATCCTCGACGCCGAGGGGGCCACGCACGCGGCGGACCTCGCCCTGATCGGCGACGAGCGCACGGTCGAGGCGGGCCTGCGCCGGTACTTCGACGCGGGCGCGACGGAGGTCGTCCTCATCCAGTCCGGGATGCGTTCGCCGCGGGAGCGGCTGCGCACCTGGCAGCTCGCCGGGTCGCTGCGGTAGCGGCTCAGGCGACTTCGGTCAGCTTGCCCGTCGCCACGTCGAAGACGAAGCCGCGGATCGAGTCCTTCTTCGGGACGAACGGGCTGTTCCGGATCCGCGCGATCGACTGGCGGACGTCTTCGTCGAGGTCGTTGAAGGCTTCGGCGGCCCAGGGCGGCTTGATCCCGACCTCGTCCTGGATGGCCTTCTTGAAGGCGTCGTCGGTGAAGGTGAGCATGCCGCAGTCCGTGTGGTGGATCAGGATGATCTCCTCGGTGCCCAGCAGCCGCTGGCTGATGGTGAGGGAACGGATCTCGTCCTCGGTGACCACGCCGCCGGCGTTGCGGATGACGTGGGCCTCGCCCTCCTCGAGACCGAGGACGCCGTAGACGTCGATGCGCGCGTCCATGCAGGCGAGCACGGCGACGTGCTTGGCGGGCGGCAGCGGCAGCGGCCCGGAGAACCGGGCGGCGTAGGCGGCGTTGTTGGCCAGGAGTTCGTCGGTGACGGACATGCCGGTCCTTCCGGTGGGCGAACACTTGCGGCCGAGTGGACCCGCCGCGCGGCCGCCGTGCAACGCCGCCCACGAGCTGGACGGGCCGTCCACCGAACGGACGCCGCCGGGAAGTATCGTTCCACATCTTGAGACGGTGGATCGATCACCACCCGGACTGCCTAAGGTCCCTGATCGTCACTCGATCGGCTGAACCTTGAGGTGCTGTGTCCGCCCCCACCACCCTGCCGCCCCTCGCGGCGCGCTCCCTGCCCGCCGCGGTCTGGCGTGCCGTCCGGTCCGGGCGGTGGACGTCCGTCTGCGCGGTCCTGATCGTCGCCATCGTGCTGCTCGCCGCCGGGGCCGACCTGTTCACCCTCGTCGAGGGGCAGAGCCTCGTTCCCGACATCTCGACGCTCGGCCCCACCGGCCTCCCGGCCGGGACGCTCGGCGGGGTGAGCGGCGCGCACTGGTTCGGGGTCGAGCCGCTGACCGGCGTCGACCTCTTCGCGCTGGTCGCCCACGGGGCGCGGACGTCGCTGCTGGTCGGGCTCGGCGCCACCGCGCTCGCCACCGCGCTCGGGGTCCTGATCGGCGTCAGCGCCGGCACCCTCGGCGGCTGGTGGGACCGCCTGGTGACCTGGACCGCCGACGTCATCCTCGGCTTCCCGTACCTGATCTTCATGATCGCGCTCGGTGCCGTCCTGCCGGTGGACTTCCCGCGGCAGGTCACCCTCATCGTCGTCCTCGGGCTCTTCGGCTGGCCCCGGGTGGCCCGGATCGTCCGGGCCCAGGCGCTGACCCTGGCCAAGCGCGACTTCGTCGCCGCGGCCAAGGTGATCGGCGGCGGCCCGTGGCACGTCTTCACCAAGGAACTGCTGCCCAACCTGTGGGCGCCGATCATCGTCGTCGCCAGCCTGTCCATCCCGTCGATGATCGGCAGCGAAGCCGCGCTGTCCTTCCTCGGCGTCGGCGTCCTGCCGCCGACACCCAGCTGGGGCCGCACCATCAGCACCGCCATCGACTTCTTCGAGACCGACCCGATGTACCTGGTCTTCCCCGGGCTGCTGCTGTTCCTGATCACGCTGGCCTTCAACGTCGTCGGCGACGCGATCCGCGACGCGCTCGACCCGCGCTCGGCGGGTGCGGCCTGATGCGCACCGCCCGCTTCGCCGCCACCCGGTTCGCCGGGATGCTCCTGGTCCTGCTGGTCGTCACGTTCGTGACCTTCGTCGTGTTCTACGTCCTGCCCGCCGACCCGGCCCGGATGGCCTGCGGCCGCCCGTGCTCGCCGGAAGGCCTGCAGCTCGCCCGGGAGTTCATGGGCTACAACGTTCCTTGGTACGGGCAGTTCTTCGAGTTCCTCGGCGGGATCGTCGGCGGCCGCACGTTCGGCACCGGCGCGGCGGCGATCCACTGCACGGCGCCGTGCTTCGGCTGGGACTTCCAGAACAACGTCGACGTCCTCAGCGAGATCGGCGGCCGGATCGAGGTCAGCTTCTCGGTCGCGCTGGGCGCCGCGGCGATCTGGATCGTCCTCGGTGTCGGCCTCGGCCTGCTGTCGGCGCTGCGCCGCGGGACCGCCGTGGACCGGATCACCATGGCCGCCGCGATGGCCGGCGTGTCCATGCCCGCCTACCTGGCCGGGATGATCGGCATCACGATCTTCGCGTTCGCGCTCGACGTCGTCCCGAAATCCGGGTACGTGGCGCTGACCGAGAACCCCGCGCAGTGGGCGTGGCACCTCGCGCTGCCCTGGTTCGTCCTGGCGTTCCTGCACGCGGCGATCTACGCGCGCCTGACCCGCGGCCAGATGCTGGAAACCCTCGGCGAGGACTACATCCGCACCGCGCGGGCCAAGGGCCTGACCGAACGCAAGGTGGTGGGGCGGCACGCGCTGCGCAACGTCCTGCTGCCGGTGGTCACCGTGTTCGGCGTCGACCTCGGTTCGCTGCTGGCCGGGACCGTGATCACCGAGCGGATCTTCGGCATGGCCGGGGTCGGGCGGCTGCTCGTCGACGCCATCGCGTCGCTCAACCTGCCGGTGCTGCTCGGCGTGACGCTGTTCTCGGCCCTGCTGGTCACGGTCCTGAACTTCCTGGTCGATCTCTGCTACGGCGCGCTCGATCCGCGAGCCCGCCTCGTCTGAAGGGGAAACGATGAAACAGCTGCGGCTCGCCGCGGGGGTGCTGGCCGCTGTCACGTTGCTGACGGCGTGCGGCGCCAACGACACACCGGCGGGGCAGGGCGGTACCGTCAAGCCGGGCGGGAACCTCGTCCTGCTCAACGACGCGCCCTCGATCACCTGGGACCCGGCGAAGAGCTCCAACCTGGTCGTCACCACACTGGGGCTGATCCACCGGCGGCTGACGTCGTGGAACGTGGCGCCGGGCAAGGACACCACGATCGTGCCCGACCTGGCCACCGACACCGGACGGCCGAGCGACGGCGGCAAGACGTGGACGTTCACCCTCAAGGACGGCCTGAAGTACGCCGACGGCACGCCGATCAAGAGCGAAGACGTCAAGTGGGGTCTCGAGCGTTCCTTCGCGCCCGCCTTCTCCGGCGGCCTGGCCTACCACAAGGACCTGCTCTCGCCCGGCCTGGCGTACAAGGGCCCGTTCGAGGGCAAGGAACTCGACGCCATCGAGACGCCGGACGCGAAGACGATCGTCTTCCACCTCGCCCGCCCCTACGGCGACTTCAACTGGGTCGCCAGCACCCCGGCGTTCTCGCCGGTGCCGAAGGGCAAGGGCGCCGAGGCGAACTACGGTGACCACCCGGTCGCGTCCGGCCCGTACCAGCTGGCGAGCTACGAGCGCGGCAAGTCGGCGAAGCTGACGCGCAACCCGAACTGGAGCCGCGACGAGGACAAGACGCGGCTCGCCAACCCGGACACCATCGACTTCGAGCTCGGCCAGGACACCGGGGTCATCTCCAAGCGCCTGGTCGACGACACGGGCAAGGACCGCGCCGCCTTCGGCATGTCGTTCGCCTCGCCCGCCCAGCTGGCCCAGATCCAGGGCAGCGCCTCGGCGAAGTCGCGGCTGGTGACGTCGGAGTCCGGGGCGCTGGCCTACCTTTCGCTGAACACCCAGCGCGGGAACCTGACCAACCCGAAGGTGCGCCAGGCCTTCCAGTACGCCGTCGACAAGGCCGCCTACCAGGTCGCCAGCGCGGGCAACGCCCAGCTGGCCGGCGACGTCGCCACCACGCTGATCACGCCGGGGCTGCAGGGCCGTGAGCAGTACGACCTCTACCCGGCGCCGCCGTCCGGCGATGTCGCCAAGGCCAAGCAGCTGCTGGCCGAGGCGGGCTTCCCGAACGGGCTCGACGGCCTGGTCCTGGCCACCCACAACGAACGCGGCTTCCCGGAGAAGGCGGCGGCGATCCAGGCGTCGCTGGCCCGGGCGAACATCAAGGTCACGATCAAGCCGCTCGACGAGGACACCTACACGTCCGAAGTGGACACCAAGGGGCTCTCGGACTTCGACCTGACGCTGACCTCGTGGCAGCCGGACATCCCGTCGGCCAACGCGAACATCCAGCCGTTGTTCCAGTCGACCGAGATCGGCAACGGCGGGTACAACGAGTCCCGCTACAACAACCCGGAGGTCGACAAGCTGATCGCCGAAGCGCAGGCCACGGTGGATCCGGCCGAGGCCGGCAAGAAGTGGGCGGCACTGGACAAGAAGATCCTCGCCGACTCGCCGGTGGTGCCGCTGATCTACACCCGCAACTCGTTCCTGCACGGGTCGCAGGTCGGTGGCGTCGAGATCGGGCGTTTCCCGGCCTACGTCGACTACCGCAAGTTCGGGATCGTCCAGTGAGCGGAGCCGGGCTCCTGCGGCTGCACGACGTCGCGGTCTCGTTCGGGGACGTCGAAGCCGTCCGCGGGGTCGGCTACGAGGTCCGCGCGGGCGAAGTCGTCGCGGTGGTCGGGGAGTCCGGCTCCGGCAAGACGGTCACCGCGATGTCCCTGCTCGGCCTGCTCCCGTCCACGGCTCGCGTCACGGGCCGCGCGGAGCTGGCCGGGCGGGACCTCTACGCGCTGACGCCGGCCGAGCTGCGGGCGGTCCGCGGCGGCGAGGTCGGCATGGTGTTCCAGGAACCGATGAGCGCGCTGAACCCGGTGTTCACCATCGGCGACCAGCTCGTCGAGGCCATCCGGACGCACCAGCCGCTCGCCGCCCCGGCCGCCCGGGACCGGGCGGCCGAGCTGCTCACCCTGGTCGGGCTGCCGGACCCGCGCCGGCGGTTCCGGTCGTACCCGCACGAGCTGTCCGGCGGCCAGCTGCAGCGGGTCGTCATCGCGATGGCGGTGGCGAACGAGCCGAAGCTGCTGATCGCCGACGAGCCGACCACGGCGCTGGACGTCACCGTGCAGGCCGAGATCCTCGAGCTGCTGCGGGACCTCCGCGAGCGGCTGGGGACGGCGATCCTGCTGATCACGCACGACATGGGCGTGGTCGCCGACCTCGCCGACCGGGTGGTCGTGATGCACGACGGCCGGGTGGTCGAGCAGGGCCCGGTCGAGGCGGTCTTCACGGCACCGGCCGAGGACTACACGCGGCAGCTGCTCGGCTCGGTCGTCTCGCTCGGCGGCGCGGTCTCGACGCACCCGGCGCCGTCGATCCCGGACGTCCCCGCCGTGGCGCCGCTGCTGCGCGTGGAGAACCTGTCGGTCACCTACCGCGGCCGGTTCCGCACCCTGTCCGTGCACGCCGCCGCGGGGGTGAACCTGCACGTGGAGCCGGGGGAGGTGCTCGGCCTGGTCGGGGAGTCCGGTTCGGGCAAGAGCACGGTCGCCCGCGCGGTCACGGGTCTGCTGGCGCCTTCGGCCGGGTCGGTGCACATCGGGGAGGTGGACATCGCCCGGGTCCGCGGCCGGGCGGCGAAGGAGCTGCGCCGGCGGATCGGCGTGGTGTTCCAGGACCCGCTGTCGTCGCTGAACCCCCGGACGACGGTGGGCGAGAGCGTCGCGACGCCGTTGCGGCTGCACCGCGCGGTCCGCGGGTCCGAAGTGGACGGCCGGGTCGCCGAGCTGCTGTCCGCGGTCCAGCTGTCGCCGTCGCTGCGTTCGCGGTACCCGCACGAGCTCTCGGGCGGCCAGCGGCAGCGGGCGTGCATCGCGCGCGCCCTGGCGCTGGGCCCGGACCTGCTGGTGGCCGACGAGCCGACGAGCGCGCTCGACGTGACCATCCAGGCCCGCATCCTGGACCTGCTGCGCGAGCTGAGGCAGGAGTTCGGGTTCGCGTGCCTGTTCATCAGCCACGACCTGGCGGTGATCGAGCAGCTGGCGGACCGGGTCGCGGTGATGCACCAGGGGCGGGTGGTGGAGCAGGGGCCGGCCAAGGAGGTCCTGAGGGCCCCGGCCCACCCGTACACGCAACGGCTGCTGTCGGCGGCGCCGGTCGCCGACCCGGAGGCCCAGCGGCGGCGCCGGGAAGCCTGGCGCGCCCTGCGCTAAGGGAGCTCCAGGTGCTCCCGCAGCGTCGTGCCGGTGTACTCCGTCCGGTAGACACCGCGGTCCTGCAGCTCCGGCACCAGCCGCTCGACGATGTCGTCGAGCGCCGCCGGGACCAGATGGGGGCTGATGTTGAAGCCGTCCACCGCGCGGGTGCGGACGTACCGCGCCCATTCGTCCGCGACCTGCCCCGGTGTGCCCACGAAACCGTGCTGACGCGGCTGGACTTCGAGGACCAGCTGGTGGATGGACAGCTTCTTCGCCTCGGCCAGCTCCCGCCACCGCCGGATCCGGTCGAGCTTGCCGGTGCGGTCCTCGACCGGGATCGTCCCGCGGGACGGGTCCAATTCACCCTCGGTGGGCTCGACGTCCGGCAGCGGGCCGTGCGGGTCGTACGCCGACAGGTCCTGGCCCCAGTACTGCTCCAGGAACGCCAGCGCGCGCTGCGGGGTGATCTGGCGGCGCCGCACGTCCTCCGCGCGCTCGGCCGCGTCGGCCGGGGTGTCGCCGAGGACCACCGTGGCTCCCGGCAGGATGCGGACCGCGTCCGCCGGGCGGCCGTGGCGGGCCAGCCGGGCGCGCAGGTCCGCGGCGTAGGCAACAGCCTTGTCGTACGCCGTGTTCGCGGAGAACACGACGTCGGCGTGGCGAGCCGCCAGCTCGCGGCCGCCGGGGGAGTCGCCCGCCTGGAACAGCACCGGGCGGCCCTGCGGGCTGGGTGGCACGGTCGGGGCGGCCCGCAGGTTCACCAGGTCGGTGTGCCGGTCGACCAGCCCGGTACCGGCCCAGAGCGCCAGCGCGGCTTCGACGAACTGCGTGGCCCGGTCGTACCGGCGCTCGTGGGCGAGCCAGCCGCCGCGGCGGAAGTTGGCGCCGGTCCAGGCGTTGTCCGTGGTGACGACGTTCCAGCCCGCCCGGCCGCCGGACAGGTAGTCCAAAGAGGACAGCCGGCGGGCGAGGTCGGCGGGGGAGTGGTACGTCGTGTTCTGGGTGGCGACCAGCCCGATGTGCGTCGTCGCGGCCGCCAGCGCGCTCAGCTGGGTGATCGCATCCGGGCGGCCGGCGATGTCGAGGGCGTGCACGCGGCCGCGGTTTTCCCGCACCCGCAGGCCTTCGCCGAGGAAGAACGCGTCGAACAGGCCGCGCTCGAGCGTCCGCGCCACCGCGACGTACGTCTCGATCGCGGTGTGGTCGGCGTTCGACGGGTCGTCCCACAGGAACTGCGGGCCGACGCCGGGGTAGAACACGCCCAGGTGCAGCCGCGCGGTCATGCCGCACCGCCGGCCGCGAACAGGCTCGCCGGGCGGGCGAGCCCGAGCGACTCGCGCAGGGTGGCGCCCGGCCGCGGCGAGGCGAGCAGGCCTTCGGTGCGCAGGGCCGGCAGCACTTCGCCGGCCAGCACCGGCAGGTCGGTGGCCACGGCGCCCGCGTGCAGCCGGACGCCGTCGACGCTGGTGGCCAGCCAGCCCAGCAGCTCCGTCAGGCCCGGGGCGGACCCGGTGTAGCGCAGCCGGTCGCCCTGTGGCCGCCGCCCGGCCGAAGCGTCGAGCACCACCTCGACCTCGGCGAACACCAGCGGAGTTCCGGTGTCGCGAGCGCGCCGGGCGCGGTTGCGGACGTCGTCGAGGCCGGTGCCGCCCACCAGCACGATGTCCGGCCGCGCGGCCTCGGCCAGCGCGTCGGGGGCGAGCACCACCGGCCGGCCCTGCGGCGGCCGCGGGGTGATCAGCGGGCCCTTGACCGAAAACCGCGTCCCGGTGAAGTCGACGTGGTGGACCTTGGCCGGGTCCAGGTACCGGCCGGTGGCGACGTCTTTGAGCACGGCGTCGTCGTCCCAGGAGTCCCACAGCCGGCGCACGGCTTCGACGACCTCGGCGGTTTCGTGGTGCAGCGCGTCCGGGTCGAGCCGGGAGCCGCCGACGGTCGCCAGCGCCGCGGCCGAACCGTCGGCGCCGGCGACCCAGGCCGCGCGGCCGTGCGAAGCGTGGTCGAGACTCGCCAGCTGCGCGGCCAGGTGGAACGGCTCGGCCGTGGTGACGTTCACGGCCGGGGCCAGCCCGAGCCGGTCGGTCAGCGTGGCGACGTAGGCCGCCCGGGTGGTGGCGTCGAGCCGGGGACCACCGAGCGGCGAATCGTTGAAGGTGGCGAAGGTGAACCCAGCCCGCTCGGCGGTCGTGACGGTGCCCGCCGTCGCGCCGGGGGACAGCTCGCCGTCCAGCTCCACGGCGACGTGCAGGCTGCGAGAAGTCATGGCTCCACAGCTATCCGGCGCGCCGCCGCGGTGCACCTGCGTTCAGGATGTGGACGTTCGAGAGGTGGGCGCAGCACAAAAGCCTTGTCTGTCAAGGGTGTCTCGCCGCGATGCCAGCGACTGGGACGCTGGTTCGCATAGTGGGAAGAGTCCTGGCGCGGGGCTAGCGTCGCGTTCCGAAGAAGCAACCGCTCCCCGCTGGAGGCCGTCCGGTGTCCTCTCTTTCCCGCGCCCGCAACGCCGCGGCCCTGCTCGCCCTGCCCGTGCTGGTGACCGCCTGCTCCACCGCAGGTGGCGAATCCGCGGCCGACGCGGGCCCGCCGAAGCCCGGCGGCACCCTGCGGCTCGGCATCTCGTCCGCGCCCGACTGCCTCGACCCGCAGCAGGTCGCCACGAACGCGTCGATCAACGTCGCCCGCCAGCTGGTCGACTCGCTCACCGACCAGGACCCGAAGACCGGCGAGATCAAGCCCTGGCTGGCCGAAAAATGGGACATCAACGCCGATTCGACGGCGTTCACCTTCCACCTGCGGCCCGGTGCGACGTTCTCCGACGGCAGCCCGGTCGACGCGGCCGCCGTGAAGGCGAGCTTCGACGGCATCAAGGCCCTCGCCACGAAGGCCCAGCTCGGCTACGGCTACCTGGCCACCTACCAGGCTTCGGCCGTCGTCGACCCGCAGACCGTCCGCCTCGAGTTCTCCGCGCCCAGCGCCCAGTTCCTGCAGGCCAGTTCCACCGTCTCGCTCGGCGTCCTCGCGCCGGCGGCGTACCAGAAGACACCCGAACAGCGCTGCCAGGGCACCGGCCTGATCGGCTCCGGGCCGTTCGTGTTCGAAAGCCTGAAGCAGAACCAGGAAATCGTGCTGGCCAAGCGCAAGGGTTACGCCTGGGGCTCGTCGCTGTTCAAGCACCAGGGCGAGGCCTACCTGGACAAGATCGACTACAAGATCGTGCCCGAGCCGGGTGTCCGGACCGGCAGCCTGGCCTCCGGCCAGCTCGACGCGGCCACCGACATCCAGCCGGTCGACGAGCCCCAGTTCAAGGGCAACGGCTTCACCGAGAACATCCGGCCGAACCCCGGGGTGGTCTTCAACCTGCACGCCAACACCACCCGCGGCGTGCTCACCGACGAGAAGGTGCGCCAGGCCGTGCTCAAGGGCGTCGACCGCACCGAGGTCGTCAACACCATCCTCACGCCCAGCTACCAGGCCGCCACCAGCATCCTCGGCTCGGCGACACCACTGGTCAGCGACCTCTCCCAGCAGCTCGCGTACGACCAGAAGGGCGCGGCCGCGCTGCTGGACGGCGACGGCTGGGTGCCCGGCCCGGACGGCATCCGCGTCAAGGACGGGCAGAAGCTGAGCGCGGCGGTGGTCTTCTCCCCGGTGTTCAACCAGAACCGCAGCGTGCTCGAGCTGATCCAGCAGCAGCTCCGCAAGATCGGCTTCGACCTGCGGATCGAGCAGCACACCACGGCCGAGACCACGCAGATCCAGCTGAGCGGGAACTACGACTTCCTCTGGTACAACGTGACCCGCGCCGACCCGGACATCCTGCGCGGCCAGTTCTCGACGAAGGCCGGCAACCGCAGCAAGCTCGCCCCGGGCAACCCGCTGGACGTCGCCCTCGACGCCCAGTCGTCCACTGTGGACCTGGCCGAGCGCAAGCCGCCGGCCGACGAAGCCCAGCGGCTCATCGTCGACCACGCCTACGCCGTCCCGGTGTTCGAGCTGACCCAGGTGGTCGCGCTCGCCTCGAAGGCGCACGCCGTCGACTTCGAGGCGTCGTCGCGGCTGCAGCTCTTCGACGCGTGGCTCTCGTGAGGCGCTACCTCCTCCGCCGCGTCGGGCAGGCGGTGTTCGTGCTCTGGGCGGCGTTCACGCTGTCGTTCCTGATCCTCTACCTGCTGCCGGGCGACGCCGTTTCGGCGAAGCTCGCCACCGGTGAGGCGGGCTCGTCGGCGACGCCCGAGCAGCTCGCCGCCGCCCGCGCGGAGTACGGCCTCGACTCGCCGCTGCCGGTCCAGTACCTGAAACGGCTGGTCTCCGCCCTGCACGGCGACTTCGGGCGCAGCATCGCCACCGGCGACGACGCGACGCACATGGTGGTCACGGCGCTGCCGCCGACGCTCGCCGTGACCGGGCTGGCGCTGGTCTTCGCGGTGCTGTTCGGCGGCGGGGCGGCGTTCCTCGGCACGTTCACGCAGCTGCGCTGGCTGCGGCAGGCCCTGCTGTCCCTGCCGTCGCTGGCCATCTCGCTGCCGCCGTTCTGGGTCGGGCTGCTGCTGATCCAGTTCTTCTCCTTCCGGCTGCGGCTGCTGCCCGCGCTGGGCACCCAGGGCTTCGAGACGATCATCCTGCCCGCGATCACGCTGGCCCTGCCGACCGGCGCGATCATCGGGCAGGTGCTGGCGAAGAGCCTGGCCACGCAGCAGGAGCAACCGTACGCGGAGATCGCCGCGGCCAAGGGCGCGAGCCGCTGGCGCGTCCACTTCGGACACCTGCTGCGCAACGCGGCGGTCCCGGCGCTGACCATCGCCGGCGTGGTGGCGGGCAACCTGGTCGCGGGTTCGGTGATCACCGAGACGGTGTTCTCCCGCGACGGCGTCGGCCGGATCACCGCGGCCGCCGTCACCGCGCAGGACGTCCCCGTGGTGCAGGCGGTGATCGTGCTGGCCGCGCTGGTGTTCGTCGTGCTCAACCTGGTCGTCGACCTGCTCTACCCGCTGCTCGACCCGCGCATCGCCCGGACGCCGGAGGTGTCCCGTGGTTGACCTCGTCCCACCGAAGCGCCGCTTTCGCGTGAAAGCGGCGCCCGGGCTGGTGCTCGCCATCGCGGTGCTCGCGTTCGTGCTGCTCGCCGCCTTCGCACCGGCGCTGCTGACCGGGTACGACCCGATCACCGGCATCCCGAAGGAACGGCTCCAGGGCCCGTCGCCGCAGCACCTGTTCGGCACCGACGAGACCGGCCGCGACGTCTACGCCCGGGTGATCCATGGCGCGGCGCTCTCGCTGCGGGCCACCGCCATCGCCGTGCTCGTCGCGCTGGTGGCCGGGTCGGCGCTCGGCCTGCTCGCCGGGTCCCGCGGCGGCTGGGCGGACACCGTGGTCATGCGGATCGTCGACGTCTTCCTGGCCGTCCCGGCGATCCTGCTGTCGCTGGCCCTGGTCACCGCGCTGGGCTTCGGCACGACGAACGTCGCGATCGCCGTCGGCATCGCGAACCTCGCGTCCTTCGCGCGGGTCATGCGCGCGGAGGTGCTGCGCGTGCGCAACGGCGTGTTCGTCGAAGCCGCGCGCGCCGCGGGAGTGCGCTGGTCCGGCGTCCTGCTCCGGCACGTGCTGCCCAACGCGGCGGGCCCGGTGCTCGCGCTGGCGACGCTCACCCTCGGCACCGCCGTGCTCGAGGTGTCCGCGCTGAGCTTCCTCGGCTTCGGTGCGACCCCGCCCACCCCGGAGTGGGGCGCGCTCGTCGCGGGCGGGCGCAGTTTCCTGGCCACCGCCTGGTGGATGACGACGTTCCCGGGACTGACCGTGGCGGCGGTGGTCCTCGCCGCGAACCGGCTGTCCCGGGCGCTGGACGGAGGCGACCGATGACCCTGCTGCGCATCTCGGACCTGGCCGTGTCCTACCGGGGAGTCCCGGCCGTGCGGGCCGTCGGCCTCGACGTCGGGGCCGGTGAAGTGGTCGCCGTCGTCGGCGAATCGGGCTCGGGCAAGTCGACGACCGCGCACGCGGCGATCGGGCTCCTCCCGCGCGGCGGCCGCGTCGACGGCGGCTCGATCACCTTCGCCGGCCGGGACCTCCTGTCCCTGTCCGGCAAGCAGTGGCGCGGGGTCCGCGGGCGCGAGATCGCGCTGGTGCCGCAGGACCCGGCGGTGTCGCTGAACCCCGTGCAGCGGATCGGCGACCAGGTCGCGGAGGTGCTCAAGATCCACCGCCTCGCGGACCGGCGGTCGGCGCCGGTGCAGGCGATCGAGCTGCTCGAACGCGCCGGCGTGCCCCAGCCGGAGCTGCGGGCGCGGCAGTACCCGCACCAGCTGTCCGGCGGCCTGCGGCAGCGCGTGCTGATCGCGGCGGCGCTGGCCGGGCGGCCGAAGCTGATCATCGCGGACGAGCCGACGTCGGCGCTGGACGTCACGGTCCAGCGCCGGATCCTCGACCACCTGACCTCCTTGGCCGCGGAATCGGGCACGGCGATCCTGCTGATCACGCACGACCTCGGCGTCGCGGCCGACCGCGCGTCCCGGATCGTGGTGCTGTCGGAGGGTTCGGTCGTCGAAGAGGGACCGTCGGTGGTCACCGCGCCGGCACACCCCTACACGCAGCAGCTGATCGCGGCGGCGCCCAGCCTGTCGAGCGCCCTGCGGCCGCCCGCGCCGCCCGCCGAGCCGCTGGTTTCGGTGCGGGGCCTCGCGAAGACGTTCGACGGCGGGATCCGCGCGGTGGACGGCGTTTCGTTCGACATCCCGCGCGGTCAGACCCTGGCCCTGGTGGGCGAGTCGGGTTCGGGCAAGTCCACGACGGCCCGCATGGTGCTCCGGCTGGAGCCGCCGACGGCGGGCTCGATCGCGTTCGACGGCCGGGACATCACCGGCCTGGGTGGCGACGAGCTGCGGCGGCTCCGGCGGCGGATGCAGATCGTGTACCAGAACCCGTACGCGTCGCTGAACCCGAAGTTCTCCATCGAGGACGTGGTCGCCGAGCCGTTGCGGGCGTTCGGGCTGCCGGACCGCCGGGCGCGCGTGGCCGAGCTGCTGGAGCAGGTGGCCTTGCCGGCGTCGGTGGCGCGCCGGAAGCCGGCGGAGCTCTCCGGCGGCCAGCGGCAGCGGGTGGCGATCGCGCGGGCCCTGGCGCTGAAGCCGGACCTGGTGGTGTGCGACGAACCGGTGTCGGCGCTGGACGTCTCGGTGCAGGCCCAGATCCTGCGCCTGCTGGCGGAGCTGCAGTCGTCGCTGGGGTTGTCGTACCTGTTCATCTCGCACGACCTGGCGGTGGTCCGGCAACTCGCCGACCACGTCGGTGTCATGCGCGCGGGCGCGCTGGTGGAGCTGGGCCCGGCGGCCCGCGTCCTGGCGGAACCGGAGTCGGAGTACACGAAGGAGCTGCTGGCCGCGATTCCCGGCCGCCGGGCGGTTTCCCATTCCGTGGATGCTTTTGCCGAGCCCTGAGGCCATGCCCCATTCTCCGGTCATGACCCAGCTCAACGAACCACTGAAATTCGCCTATTGGGTGCCGAACGTCAGCGGCGGGCTCGTCACCAGTGATATCGAGCAGCGCACGGATTGGGGGTACGAATACAACCGGGATCTCGCGGTCATCGCCGAGAACAACGGGTTCGAATACGCGCTCACGCAGGTGCGCTACACCGCCGGCTACGGCGCCGCCTACCAACACGAATCGACCGGGTTCAGCCTCGCGCTCCTGCTGGCGACGCAGCGGCTGAAGGTGATCGCGGCCGTGCACCCCGGCCTGTGGCAGCCGGGCGTGCTGGCCAAGTTCATCGCCAGTGCGGACGTCCTGTCCGGTGGCCGGGCCGCGGTGAACGTGGTCAGCGGCTGGTTCAAGGACGAGTTCACCGGGCTCGGCGAACCCTGGCTGGAGCACGACGAGCGCTACCGCCGGTCCGAAGAGTTCATCCGGGTGCTCAAGGAACTGTGGACGAACGACCACGCCGAGTTCGCCGGCGACTTCTACCGGATCCACGACTTCGACATCAAGCCCAAGCCCCTTTCCGGGGACGGCCGTCCGCATCCCGAGATCTTCCAGGGCGGAAACTCCACGGCCGCCCGCAAGCTGGCCGGCCGCGTTTCGGACTGGTACTTCAGCAACGGCAAGGATTACGACGGGTTCAGCGAGCAGGTGGCCGAAGTGCGGGGCTACGCGGCGGAAAACTCCCACGCCGTCAAATTCGGCCTGAACGGTTTCGTGATCGCCCGCGGCACCCCGGAGCAGATCGCCGAGCGCGCCGTCGAGTACAAGCGCCGCGGCGCGAGCCTGCTGCTGCTCGGGTTCCTGCACTTCCAGGAGGACGTCGAGTACTTCGGCAAGCACGTGCTGCCGATCATCCGGGAACTGGAAAAGGACCTCGACCACAGCGCCGCGACGCCCGAACCCGCGGGGAGCCGGGCCTGAGCCGCTTCAGGACGGGACGAGCGCGATCCGGCCGAACACCGCACCGGCGTCGAACTGCCGGTGCGCGAGTGAGGCGTGCGCCAACGGCAGCACGTCGTGGACAACGGCGTCCAGCTCGCCGCGGCCCACGGCGGCCAGCAGGCCGGCGGCCACCGTGCGCCGGTCCTCCGTGGCCACGGTGTCGGCGCTGAACGTCGCGAACGACAGCGACTTCCGGAACGCCGCGAACAGCTCGGCGACCAGCCGGGCCGGCGGCGGGCCCGCGACGATGCCCACCGTCACCACCCGCCCGCCGGGGTTGAGCCCGGCGAAGAGCGAGGGCAGTTCCTCCCCGGCGACGATGTCGAAGACGACGTCGTGGCCGGCGGCGCCCTCGCCGGTGCGGTCCAGCACCCGGGTGGCGCCCAGTGCGCGCAGGCGGGCGCCGCGCTCGGCCGACGAGGTCGTGACCGCGACCGCGCCGGTGCGGGCCGCGAGCTGAACCGCCATCACCCCGATCCCGCCGGCCGCGCCGCGGACCAGCACCGATTCGCCGGGCGCGAAGTGGGCGTGCCGGAGGCCGAAGTGGGCGACCACGCCGGAGCCCGCGACGGTCACCGCGTCGACCGGCGACACGTCCGGCGGCAGCGGCACCAGCGTCGCGGCGGGGGCGAGCACCTGTTCGGCGTAGCCGCCGCCCCCGTCGGTGGGGGCCCAGACGCGCGCGCCTGCCCACGACTCGTCGACGTCCGCGCCCAGCGCGGTGACGACCCCGGCGACCTCGCCGCCGAGGACGTGACCGGCTTCGAAGCCGTACGCGGCGAGCGCGCCGCGGCGGATCAGCACGTCGACGCCGCCGACGCCGATCGCTTCGGGGGTGATCACCACCTCCCCCGGGGCCGGACGCGGGTCGGGCAGGTCCACGACCGCCAGGCCGCCGGGATCGCCGAAACGCTGTACCGCCACTGCTTTCACTGTCATCTCCTTGAGTTCGAGGCGGCCGCGAACGTAACGGACGCACCCGTCCGGTTCGGCTAAAGTGAGACGGTGTCCGCTTCTTTGCCTCGGATCCGGCGTTCGGACGCCCGTGACAACCGCGAGCGCCTCCTCGAGGCGGCCCGGGCCGTGTTCGCGGCCGAAGGCCTGGCCGCGCCGATGCGGGAGATCGCCCGGCACGCCGGCGTCGGCCCGGCGACGCTGTACCGCCACTTCCCGACCAGGGAGCAGCTGTTCGCCGAGGCGTTCGCGGAACGCCTGCGTGCTTGCTACGCCGTGGTCGACGACGGTCTGGCCGACGCCGATCCCTGGCGTGGCCTGCGCACGGTGATCGAGCGGCTCGGCGAGCTCTACGCCCGCGACCGGGCGATGACCGCGGCGCTCATGGCGGCGTTCCCCGGCGCACTGGACTTCACCGCCGACCGCGAACGCGCGCTGAAATCGCTCGCCGAGCTGGTGCGCCGGGCCAAGGACGCGGGCCGGGTGCGGCCCGACACGAATCTGGACGACATCGTTCTCGTCCTGATGGCCGCCGGCGGCATCCAGGCGGCCACGCCGGCGGCCCGGATGGCCGCGGTGCGGCGGTTCACCACGATCGCGATCAACGGGCTCCGGGCGGCCCCGCGCGACTAAGTGGGACACTGTCCCGTATCGTAACCGGGACAACGTCCCACTTAAGGAGCTCTTCATGGCGATCACCTACGTGCTGGTCCACGGCGCCTGGCACACCGGACAGGCCTGGGCGCGGGTCGTGCCGCGGCTGGCCGCGAGCGGGCGGCCGGTGTTCACCCCGACGCTCACCGGCTACGGCGAGACGCGGCACCTGCTCACCCCGGACGTGGGGCTTCGCACGCACACCGCCGACGTCGTCCGGCTGCTGGTCGAGGCGGACCTGCACGACGTCGTCCTGGTCGGGCACAGCTACGCGGGCCTGGTGATCTCCGCGGTGGCCAACGAGGTGCCCGAGCGGATCGCGCGGCTGGTGTACCTCGACGCGATGGTGCCTGTGGACGGGGAAAACGGGCTCGACGTCATGCCGATCACCCGCAGCATGCTCGGCACCGGCTGGCGGGTGCCGCCGCTGCCCGAGCTGCCCGCGCCGCACGGCCTGTTCGGGGTGACCGAGCCCGGCGACGTCGCGTGGCTGCGGACCCTGCTCTCCGACCAGTCGCTGCGCTGCCTCGAAGAACCGGTCGTCCTCGACAACCCGGCCGCCGCCGCCATCCCGCGGACGCACATCCACTGCACGGTGAAGCCGGAGGGGTTCGACCGGCGTCCGGTACCGCCGGTGCAGCCGAACGGCGAGCCCGCGGACGTGCGCGAGCTGGCCGCCGGGCACGACTGCATGATCACCGCGCCGGCGGAGCTGGCCGGGCTGCTGCTGGACGTCGGCGAGCCGGTGGGGGCCGGTAGCATGCGGTCGTGAGCGAATCCCGGACGGCGGCAGGAAAACCGCCGCAGCGCGCCGACGCGCGGCGCAACGCCGGGAACGTGCTCGAGGCCGCCGCCGCGGTGTTCGTGACGTCCGGCGTCGAAGCGCCGATCCGGGAGATCGCCGCCCGGGCCGGGGTGGGCACGGCGACCATCTACCGCCACTACCCGACCCGGGCCGACCTGATCCTCGCGGTGTACCGGCTGCAGGTCGAAGCCCTGGCCGAAGCCGGTCCCGCCCTGCTCGCGGAGAAACCGGGGCCGCACCAGGCCCTCGTCGAATGGATCGACCGGTTCGTCGACTTCGTCATCACCAAGCAGGGGCTGGCGTCGGTGCTGCAGTCCGACGAAGCCTGCTACGACCCGCTGCACGCCTACTTCCTCGAACGCCTCGGGCCGGTGTGCACGCAGCTGCTCGACGCGGCCGCGGCGGCCGGCGAGATCGTCCCCGGCCAGGACGCGTACGAGCTGATGCGCGGCGTCGGCAGCCTCTGCGCCGGCGCCGGGACGGCGGCGCACTACGACGCCCGGCACCTGGTGCGGCTGCTGGTCAACGGCCTGCGCCGGTCAGACGCGCTGTAGCAGGAACCGCTGGTTGGCGCCGCTGCCGGCGGCGTACTGGGAAATCCGGGCCCCGTCGGCGGTCGAGGCGCCCCACACGTCCATCGCGAGGCCGCTGGCCCGGTTGACCAGGCTCACCACTCCGCCGCCCTGGTCGGTGACGCGCCACTGCTGCGTCGTCGCGCCGGTGTCCGGCTGCTGCGTGATGTCCGCGCCCGAAGCCGAGCTCGCGACCTGCAGCACCAGCCCGCTGTGCCGCGCCCGGACGCGGTGGTAACCGCCGTCCGAGGCGAGGAAGTCGAACTGCTGGTTGAGGCCGCTGCCGGCCTGCCACTGGATCAGCGCGGCCCCCGCCGCGGTCGAGCCGCCGTTGATGTCGGCCGCCTTGCCGCTGTGCTGGGCGACGAGCCGGTAGTTCACCCCGGGTTCCACCACCGGCGGCGGCCCGCCGAGGGAAGTGACCTGGTAGGTGTGCCCCGCCTGGCCGGTGAAGCGGACCAGATCGGTTTCGACGGACGTCGGCTGGACCTTGGCGCCGCTGGTGGTGTCCAGCACCTCGTAGGTGGTGGTGAACAGCCTGCTGCGGACCTTGACCTCGCCGTCGCGGTCCGGCGTGATGGTGAGCTGCGTCGCCGCGCCGCCGCTCCAGGCCGCGCCGACGGTGTAGCCGCCGCGGCCGCGCAGGCCCGTGACGCTGCCGGCCGGCCAGGCGGGCGGCAGCGCGGGCAGGACGTGCAGCTCGCCGTTGTGGCTGTGCAGCAGCAGTTCCGCGATGCCGGACGTCGCGCCGAAGTTGCCGTCGATCTGGAACGGCGGGTGCAGGTCGAACATGTTGGGCGCCAAACGGTCCGTCCGCACCAGGAGCCGGAGCAGGTCGTGCGCCTTGGCACCCTCCTCCATCCGCGCCCAGTAGTTGATCTTCCACGCCAGCGACCATCCGGTGCCGTCGTCCCCGCGCAGCTGGAGGGTCTTTCGGGCGGCGGTGAACAGCGTGGGGGTGCCGCGCTTGGTGATCTGGTTGCTGGGGTAGAGGCCGTAGAGGTGCGAGATGTGCCGGTGGTTCTGCTCGGTCTCCACCCAGTCGTAGAGCCATTCCTGGATGTTGCCGCGCGAGCCGACCTTCATCGGCGCCAGCCGCTGCCGGGCCGCCTTGACCTGGTCGGCGAACGCGGCGTCCACGCCGAGCACCTGGCACGCGCCCGCGCAGCCGTCGAACAGGTCGCGCAGGATCTGCATGTCCATCGTCGGTCCCGCGCACACGGACGCGTTCGCGTGGTGGTTCAGCTCCGGGGAGTTCGCCGGGTTGGTGACCAGGTAGCCGAGCGAGGGTTCGGTCACCAGCGTGTCGAGGAAGAACTGGGCCGCGCCCTTCAGCAGCGGGTACCGGGCGCGCAGGAACTCGACGTCGCCGGTGAACCGGTAGTGGTCCCAGATCATCGAGGCGAGCCAGGCGCCGCCGGTCTGCCACATGCCGGCCTGCGCGAAGTCCACAATGGAGGATCCGCGCCAGCCGTCGGTGTTGTGGTGGGTGACCCAGCCGCGGGCGCCGTACTCGACCTGCGCGGTGCGGGCGCCGGTGACCGCGAGGTCGGAGATCATGGCGAACACCGGTTCGTAGCACTCCGCGAGGTTGGTGACGTCGGCCGGCCAGTAGTTCATCGGCAGGTTCGCGTTGAGCGTGTACTTCGACTCCCACGACGGGTTCAGGCTGTCGTTCCAGATGCCCTGCAGGTTGGCCGGCTGGGTGCCCGGCCGGGACGAGGAGATCAGCAGGTAGCGGCCGAACTGGAAGAGCAGGGCGGCGAACTGCGGGTCGTTGACGCTGTTGTGCTGGGCGATCCGGACGTCGGTCGGCTGGTCGGCCGCGGCGGTGCGGCCGAGGTCGAGGGTGGTGCGCGCGAACAGCTTCTGGTAGTCCGCCACGTGCCGGCTGCGCAGGGAATCGTAGGAGAGGGCTTGGGCGGCGGCCAGCCTCGACCGCGCGATGCCCTGGTAGTCCCCGTTCACCGTGCGGTAGTCGACGTAACTCGTGCCGACCGAGATCAGCAGCGTCACGGCGTTGGCGCCGGACACCCGCAGCGTGCCGCCGGAACTGCTGGTGCTCCCGCCCTCGGCGGCGGCGCCGACCAGGCCGAGGAACCGGACCGAACCGGCGATGCCCCGGCTGTCGGAAGAAACCCCGTCCAGTGCGATCGTGGTGCCGTTCGGGCTGGACGTCGTCGCCCGCTGCGGGGTGCCCAGCGACGCGGAGAACGTGACCGAGCCCGGCGTCTCGGCCGTCAGCCGCACGACGATCACCTGGTCCACGGCGCTGGCGAACACCTCGCGCCGGTACCGCACGTTGTTCGCGACGTAGGTGACGACCGTCGTGGCGGTGGTCAGGTCGAGCCACCGCTGGTACGAGGAGACCCCGCTGTTGCCGGGCAGCGCGAGGCTGAGGGTCCCGACGGGCTGGTACGGCTGCTGCGCGGCCGGGCTGCCGAGCATCTTCTGGTCGATCAGGGACTGCGCCTGCGTCCACTGGTTCGAGAACACCAGCTGCCGGATCTGGGCGAGGGCCCCCGCGCCCTGGGTGTTGCTGTAGTCGTGGGGACCGCCCGCCCAGACGGTGTCCTCGTTGAGCTGCAGGCGTTCGGTGTCGGTGTTGCCGAACACCATGGCACCCAGCCTGCCGTTGCCGATCGGCAGCGCGCGCAGCCATTCGGTGCCGGCCTGCTTGTCGTACCACAGCGCCAGGTCGTTCACCGCCCGGACGTCCGCGGGCGCGGCCGACCCGGCCCGGGCGGTCGCCGTCCACGCGAGGGGCACCAGTGCGGCGCCCAGCCGGATCGCCTGCCTCCGGGTCAGGTCGGGCATCGTCGTCCTCCGCTTTCTCAGGCGCGCTGGAGCTGGAACCGCTGGTTGGCGCCACCGGAGGCGGCGTACTGCGAAATCCGGGCCCCGTCGGCGGTCGAGGCGCCCCAGACGTCCATGGCCAGGCCACTGGCCCGGTTGACCAGGGTGATCGCGCCGCCGCCGGAGTCGGTGACCTTCCACTGCTGGGTCGCCGCGTCGGTGTCGGGCTGCTGGGTGATGTCCGCGCCGGAGGCCGAACTCGCGACCTGCAGCACGAGGCCGCTGTGGCGGGCGCGGACGCGGTAGTAGCCGTCGGCGGAGGCCAGGAAGTCGAACTGCTGGTTGGCCGCGGTGTGCGAGGTCCACTGGATCAGGGCGGCGCCCGCCGCGGTGGACGCGCCGTTGATGTCCGCCGACTTGCCGCTGTGCGCGGCGACCAGGGAGTAGTTCACGCCGACCTGCACCGGCGAGGTGGGCGGGTTCGGGTCGGTGCCGCCGCCGAACTGGCTGAAGAACTTCCAGATCTCGGGCTTCGTCCAGCTCCGCGCGCCGCTTTCGCAGCCGGTGCAGCCGTCCACCGGGCCCTGCTGGTGGCCGCCGTCGAACGGGGCCCAGACCACCGGGTAGCCGGTCCGGCAGCCCGAGTACGTGGTCAGGTAGTGGGTTTTGCTGCCCGCAGCGGGTTCGGGGGCGTTCTGGGGGGTGCAGCCGTTGTTCCGGACGAAGGTGTCCCGCAGTCCGCGGCCGGCGCCGATGTTGTCCGAAACCCCGTGGATCCCCAGGTAGGCGATGGGCTGCGTGCCCCCGCTGCACCCGCTGATCGCGCCGGGAGCGGCGATCGCGGCGACCGCGCGGAAGACGTTCGCCCGGGCGCACGCCAGGGCGTAGCTCATCGCGCCGCCGTAGCTGAAGCCCACGGAGAACAGCTGCGTCGTGTCGACGCAGAGGTCGTTCTCGATCAGCCGGACCATGTCGTCGGTGAAGGTGACGTCCTCGCCGCCGGAATTGCCCCAGCCGTTGTTGAGACCCTGCGGTGCCACGAAGATCGTGGAGTTGCCCGACTGCGACTGCATGCCGTAGTAGGCCCACGCGTAGCCGTCGCTGCCGCCCGAGGCGACCTGCTCGGCGGTGCCGCCCAGCCAGTGGAAGCCGAAGGCCAGCCGGTGCGGGGTGCTGTTGTCGTAGGTGTCCGGGATCTTCAGGATGAAGCTGCGGCTCTTGCCGTTGCTCTGTATCGTGCGTTTCCCGCTGGTGAGCGTGGGGTTCTTGCCGCAGCCGGCACTCGGCGTGCCGGCCAGTGGTGTGGTGGACGCGGCGGCGCCCGGGGGAGTGGCGGTCACGGACAGCACGAGCAATGCGGCGGTCACGAGGATCCGGAACGGTGATCCGAGCCTGGGCATGCGGAACCCTTTCGGGCGACGGGAAATCTCGGCCCTCGGCGCGGGACGCCTGCTCAAGGGTGTTCCGGTTGTAGCACGGTTTTCGAATGGCCGTCCAGCCGGAAATGAAAGTTTCAGTTCTGTTGTCGACGCGGTAAATGTTTCCGTGAAAATACCGTGAAATCGTTTCTCGAGGCCGCGTGGAGCGGGCCGGCCGGGTCCGGTCGCCCGCTCGTCACGGGGGTCGTGACAAGACGGTTTGTTAGCGCTAACATGCTCGCCGGGCCCACCCCCCTGTCCGCTCAACGACGAACGGAGCACCCCGGTGACCTCCTCCTTCAGCCGCCGGCGGCTGCTACAAGCCGCCGGCGCCACCGCCATCGCCTCCGCGGCCGGATCGGCCGTCGGCTGGGCACCCGCCGCGTCGGCGGCCACCACCGCGGCCGTCGGGCCCGTCCGCCCGGACGCCGGGGTGTCCGCCTTCCCGTTCGAGCTCGGCCAGGTGCGGCTGACCGCGAGCCGGTGGCTGGACAACCAGAACCGGACCCAGAACTACCTGCGGTTCGTCGACGTCAACCGGCTGCTGTACGTCTTCCGCGCCAACCACCGGCTCTCCACCGGCGGCGCGGCCACCAACGGCGGCTGGGACGCACCGGACTTCCCCTTCCGCAGCCACGTCCAGGGCCACTTCCTGACCGCGTGGGCCCAGCTGTGGGCCGTCGCCGGCGACACCTCGTGCCGCGACAAGGCCACCACCATGGTGGCCGAACTCGCCAAGTGCCAGGCCAACAACGGCGCCGCCGGGTTCTCCGCCGGCTACCTGTCCGGCTTCCCCGAGTCGGACTTCGACAACCTCGAGGCCGGACGGCTGACGAACGGCAACGTCCCGTACTACTGCATCCACAAGACCATGGCCGGCCTCCTCGACGTCTGGCGGTACGTCGGCAGCACCCAGGCCCGCGACGTCCTGCTGAACCTGGCCGGCTGGGTCGACCGGCGGACCGCCCGGCTCAGCACCGCGCAGATGCAGTCGGTGCTGGGCACCGAGTTCGGCGGCATGAACGACGTCCTGGCCGACCTCTACCAGTACACCGGCGACGCCCGGTGGCTGACCGCCGCGCAGCGGTTCGACCACGCCGCCGTGTTCGACCCCCTCGCCGCCAACCGCGACCAGCTCAACGGCCTGCACGCCAACACCCAGGTCCCCAAGTGGATCGGCGCCGCCCGCGAGTACAAGGCGACGGGCACCACCCGCTACCGCGACATCGCCACCAACGCCTGGAACATCACCGTCGGCGCCCACACCTACGCCATCGGCGGCAACAGCCAGGCCGAACACTTCCGCGCGCCCAACGCGATCGCGTCGTACCTGAACCAGGACACGTGCGAGAGCTGCAACACCTACAACATGCTGAAGCTGACCCGCGAGCTGTTCGCGCTGTACCCGGACCGCGCCGACCTGGCCGACTACTACGAACGAGCCCTGCTCAACCAGATGATCGGCCAGCAGAACCCGGCCGACAGCCACGGCCACATCACCTACTTCAGCTCGCTCAACCCGGGCGGCCGCCGCGGCCTCGGCCCGGCGTGGGGCGGCGGCACGTGGAGCACCGACTACAACTCGTTCTGGTGCTGCCAGGGCACCGGGCTGGAGACCCAGACGAAGCTGGCGGACTCGATCTACTTCTTCAGTGACACGACGCTGATCGTGAACCTGTTCCTGCCCTCGGTGCTCACCTGGACCCAGCGCGGCATCACGGTCACCCAGACCACGTCCTACCCGGCGAGCGACACCAGCACGCTGACGGTGACCGGCAGCGTGAGCGGCACCTGGGCGATGCGCATCCGCATCCCCGCCTGGACGAGCGGGGCGACCATCAGCGTCAACGGCGTCGCCCAGAACATCACGGCGACCCCCGGCAGCTACGCGACCCTGTCGAGGTCCTGGACCTCCGGCGACACCGTCACCGTCCGGCTGCCGATGAAGGTCGCCCTGAAGGCGGCCAACGACAACGCGAACGTCTCGGCGGTCACCTACGGCCCGGTCGTCCTGGCCGGCAACTACGGCAGCAGCACGCTCGGCGCGTTGCCGTCGTTGAACCCCGCTTCGGTCACCCGGACCAGCAGCAGCGCGCTGACCTTCAGCGCCACCGCGAACGGCGCCGCGGTCAACCTGGTGCCGTTCCACGACGCCCAGGGCTTCAACTACACCGTCTACTGGAACACCGGTGGCGCCGGTGCGACGACCTACCGGCTGGTCAACGCGGGCAGCGGGCTGCTGCTGGGGATCGAGAACATGTCCACCGCCGACGGCGGCCGCGCGCTGCAGTGGTCGGACAACGGCACCGCCGACCACAACTGGGAGCTGATCACCGACGGCAGCGCCGTCCGGTTCCGCAACGCCAACAGCGGCAAGGTACTGGGCGTCCTGGACATGTCGACGGCGGACGGCGCCCGTGTCCTGCAGTGGTCGGACAACGGCACCGCCGACCATCGGTGGACCCTCGTGGACCAAGGCGACGGGACGTCGAAGATCCGCAACGTCAACAGCGGCAAGCTGCTGACGATCGAGAACGGCTCCACCGCGGCCGGCGCGTACGCACTGCAGGGCTCGGACAACGGTGCCGCGGCCAACCGGTGGCGGCTCGTGCGCAACGGCTGATCACCGCCTCGGGCTCCGGTCCGTTTTTGTCGGTGGTCACCGATACGCTGGAACCGGGGGCGCCCCCGCGGGTCAGGTCGGGTTCAGCTCCGGTTCGGTCGGCGTCGTGATGCGGCGCCGGCCGAACCGCCGGCCCACTGCGGTCGGCGGCACGGTGTCAAGGCACGCTTTCCCGCCTTGAGGTGTGGGTGGCTTGGTCCGGCCAAGCGGAACAGGGTTGCGCAGTCAGCCATCGTCTCGCTCAGTCCGGCCGGATGACGGCCATGCGGGTGACGGTCAGTTCCTCGATCGCGAACCGCGGGCCCTCCCGGCCGATGCCGGAATCCTTGACTCCGCCGTACGGCATGATGTCCGACCGGAAGCCCGGCGCCTCGTTCACGATCACGCCGCCGACCTCCAGTTCCTCCACCGCCGCGAACGCCGTCGACAGGGAGCGCGTGTAGACGCTGGCGTGGAGGCCGTAGCGCGACCGGTTCACCAGCTCGAACGCCGCCGGCACGTCCGGGACCGAGCGGATGGCCACCACCGGGGCGAAGATCTCTTCGCACCACGCCTCCGCGTCTTCGGGCACGTCGAGCAGGATCGTCGGCTCGATGGTGCGGCCGGCGAGGCGGCCGCCGGCCACGAGCTTCGCGCCCGCCCGCTCCGCCCGCTCGATCCAGCTCAGTGCCCGCCGGGTGGCGGCTTCGTCGATCAGGGGCGCCACCCGGGTGGCCGGGTCGCGCGGGTCTCCGGTGGTGAGTTCGCCGATGCGGGCCGTCAGCCTGCCGACGAACTCCTCGCGCACCGGCTCGCAGACGATCACCCGCTGCACCGCGATGCAGGCCTGGCCGTTGAAGTAGAACCCGCCGCGGAGGACGGCGTCCGCCGCCTTGCCCAGGTCGGCGTCGGGGGCCACCACCAGGGCCGCGTTGGAGCCCAGTTCCAGGAGGACCTTGCGGGGCGCCGCGTCCTTCGCGATCCGATGGCCGACTGCGGCCGACCCGGTGAACGACACCGCCGCCACCCGCGGGTCGGTGACCAGCGTGCGCCCGACCTCGGCGTCCCCGGTGACCACCTGGACGAGCTCCGGCGGCGCGCCGTGGCGCTCCGCCGCCTCGCGCACCAGTTCGGCCAGCCACAGGACCGACAGCGGGGTGGCCGGAGCCGGCTTGCAGATCACCGGGCAGCCCGCCGCGATCGACGGGGCGATCTTGTGGCCGGCCAGCAGCAGGGGCGCGTTGAACCCCGCGATGCCCACGACCAGGCCGATCGGCTTCCTGGCCCAGAACCCGACCAGACCGGCGCCGGACTCCTGGATGTCCAGCGGCACGGTTTCGCCGTGGATGTGGGCGACCTCCTCCGCGGTCGCCGACCAGGTGAACAGCGTCCGCGACAGCTCGAGGGCGCAGTCGGCGCGCGTCTTCCCCGTCTCGGCGACGAGCAACTCGGTGAACTCGGCCGAGCGCGCCCGGACGGCGGCCTCGACGTCCAGCAGGATCGACCGGCGCGCCGCCGAGGTCAGCGCGCCGGCCCGCTTGACGACCGCCGCTCCCGCTTCGAGGGCGGTGATCGCGTCGGCCACCGAGCCGACCGGTGCCTGCGCGACCACGGACCCGTCGTAGGGGAACACCACCGGTGCCGAACCGGCGGGGGTGATCCACCCCGGCCCGATCGGCAGCCCGGACCGCAACGGCGGGACGGCGAAGCCCGTCATCGGCAACCTCCTCGAACGACCCTGTCCAGGTAGTACCAGACGGCTCCCGGCCGGCTATGGCAGAGGTCCTTCTTCGTGCGCGCCGGGGAGGGGTCAGCCGGGATTGGTGTCGGCGTACTTGACGGTGATGTTCTTGAAGCCCAGCGACTGCAGCAGGCCGGTCAGCATCGTGCGGGTGTTCCGCTCGGCGTCGGCCACCAGGGAGCTCTTCGCGGCCGCGGCCTGGATCTGCTTCTGGGCGAGCTCGTACAGAGCCTGCTGCGAGTTCGGGTTGCCGCTGAGGAACTCGTTGATCCGCGTGAACAGGCCCTGCTGCTGGGCGTACACGTGGGACTCGTGCACGTCCAGCGTCGCCGGTTCCAGCTGGGCGTGGCCCAAGGTGATCGTGGCGGACTGGCGGTCGTCGGAGACCTGGACCGCCTCGCCCTTCAGCCGCGAGAAGTCCACGTAGGCGTTGTCCGTGCCGACGCCGATGAACAGGGTGTCGCTGCCCACGAGGAAGCTGGGCAGGATCGAACTGGTGGTGATGTCGACGACCACCTGGAACGAACCGCTGGCCGCCTCGTAGCGGGAGAGCTCGACGATCGACTGGAGCAGCACCGGACCCGAGTGCTCCTCGGTCTTCTCGGCGAACGGGTTGCGCAACTGGGGTAACAGGTGCACCGCCGATGCGACGAGCACCGCGGCGATCAGAACCACCACTGCCACAGCCAACGCGACGAGCCGTCTGCCCCAAGCACCCATGCCGCCTGGAATACCCAACCGGCCGCCGGACGAATCGGGCGGTACGGTGTGACCGGCTCCGACGGGAGGGGAATGCGTGCGCAAGTCCGTGTGGCTGTGGATCCTGCTGGCCATCCTCGTCATCCTGGTGCTCGGGATGATCTTCGGCGGCTACCGCAAGGGCACCAAGATCGGGGTACCCGCCGCCCCGGTGGCGGTCCGGATCGTCGACCGGGCGGCCTGATCCGCTTCCGCCGCCCGGTCCGGCCCGCGGTCCACGACGGACGGTGCGTAGCCGGCCGCGCCGGCCGGCTACGCACCGGTGAGCCTCAGGAACAGGACGTCCCGTTGAGCGTCGGCTGCTGGAACGGCGGCGTGCCACCGCTGTAGTCCGCGTTGTAGCCGAGTGTGGTCGTCGCGTTCGTGCCCAGGCTGCCGTTCCACGACGCGTTGGCGACCGTGACGACGTCGCCGCCGTCGGTCCAGGTCCCGTTCCAGCCGTTGGTGACGGTCACGCCGGGTGCGGAGAACTTCAGCGTCCAGCTGCTGAGGGCCGCACCGCGGTTTTCGATGACGATCTCGCCGGTGTACCCGGTCGGCCAGCTGCTGACCACCCGGTGGGTGACCTTGCAGCCGCCGGTCGGCTGCGGGGTCGTGGTGGTCGGCGTGGTGGGGGTGGTCGGGGTCGTGGGCGTCGTCGGCGTCGTCGGGGTGGTGGTCTGGATCGGCCCGGCCGCGATGGCGAGGTCGTAGGCCCGCTGGGGCACGAACTGGCCGGCCGTGGCGATGCAGCCGTCCGCCTCGCCCGGCGGCTTGACCCACAGGAACGCGTCGATCTGGCCGTCGCCGGTCTGGTTGGTGCTCGGGGTGCCGATCGCCCGGCCGCCGGGGTCGCACCACTCGCTGCCCTGCGGCCCGTTGCCGTTGCGGCTCGTGTCCACCACGGCCTTCAGCCGCGAGTCGCCGAGCTGGCCGAGGATCGCCTTGTCGTAGGCCACTTCGTCGGACGTCGAGCGGTAGTTGGACACGTTGGTGGAGATGCCGTCGGCGCTGTTGGAGATGTCGGCGGCCCGCAGCCGCGAGGCGGCGTCGCCGGGGGAGAGCCACGCGGAGTGCCCGATGTCGAAGTACACCTTCGCCTGCGAGGAGCCGGCTTTGAGCTTCTTGCCCGCGTAGGCCATCGACGCCGAGGTCTGGCGCTGCTGGTCGCTGTTCTGGCAGCTCGTCATCTGCGGGAGCACGTCGGGCTCGAGCACGATGGCCGCGGGGCGGCCCGCGAGACCGGCCGCCACCTGGTCGATCCAGGCCCGGTAGGCGTCGTGGGACGGCGCGCCGCCGCTGCTGGCGCCGCCGCAGTCGCGGTTCGGGATGTCGTAGACGACCATGATCGGGATCTTGCCCGCGGCGGCCGCCGCACTGGTGTAGGCGTCCACTTCGCTGCGCACGGTGGACGTGTTCGTGGTGGTGAACCACCGTGCCTGCGGTACCGAGGCGATGCGGTCGCGGATGACCGCGGCGCGGGAGTCGCCGGGGTTCGCCGCGACCCACTTGGCGGCGTTGGTGGCCGGGTCGACGTAGTACGCCGAGGCGGCGGCCTGTGCGCCGGCCCACGTGGTCGTGGCGACGACGCCGGTCACGGCCACCGCGGCGAGTCCGCCGGCTGCCACTGTCCTGCTGCGCATGCACGTTCTCCTTCGAACGACGGGTGGCGCCGGAAACAGTCACTGGGAGCGCTCCCAGCAATCGGTGACTGTAGCCGGGGAAGGCGGCTCGGGAAAGGGGTTGCCGGTGTTGTGCTCGCTCGGCGGCGCGAAAATTACATTTGCGCGATGCGGTGTTTCACGGCCGTGAAACGCCTGTGAGCTGCGGCGATGCCCGTTCCGTGAAGGCGGCGCTGCGTTGTTTCGTAAAGCGCCACCGGCGTCGGAGTCCGGTAGTTGTTCAGTGGCAACGCGGCTGTTAGCGTTAACGCCCGGCGCGTTCGCCGCCGGCCGATTGTTTCGCCGTCAGCCCGAAAGTTTCGCCGCCCCTTCGTCGGAAGTGAGGACAACCATGTTCCGGAGCGCGGGAGCCGCGGCCGCGGCGGTGCTCTTGGCCGTGGCCGGCGGTGTCGTCGCCGCGGCGCCGGTCGCCCAGGCCGCCACCTCGATCACCGTCAACGGGAGTTCGGGCGGCCGCACCTTCGACGGTGTCGGCGCGGTCAGCGGCGGCGGTGGCAACAGCCGCCTGCTGATCGACTACCCCGAGCCGCAGCGCGGGCAGATCCTCGACTACCTGTTCAAGCCCGGCTACGGGGCCGCGCTCCAGATCCTCAAGGTGGAAATGGGCGGGGACACCAACTCCACCAGCGGTGCGGAGCCCAGCCACGCCCACTTCCGCGGCGATCTCGACTGCAACCGCGGCTACGAGTGGTGGATCATGGAACAGGCGAAGGCGCGCAACCCCGGCATCAAGCTGGTGGGCCTGCCCTGGGGGGCACCCGGCTGGATCGGCAACGGCACGTTCTTCTCCAACGACCTGACGGACTACTACCTGTCGTGGCTGGGGTGCGCCAAGCAGCACGGGCTGACCATCGACTACCTCACGTCCGTCCAGAACGAGAAGCAGTGGAGCGCCGACTGGACCGTCACCCTGCGGAACGCGCTCAACGCCAACGGGTACAGCGCCGTCAAGGTGATCTCCGGTGACTCGTGGCCGGGCGACTGGGGGCCGGCGAGCGCGATCTCGTCGAACACGGCCTACCGCAACGCGACCGACGTGCTCAGCGCCCACTACACCTGCGGCTACCTCAGCGCGCAGACCTCCTGCAGCGTGCCGGCCAACGTCACGAACACCGGAAAGACGTTGTGGTCCAGTGAAAACGGCTCCCAGGACTACAACGACGGCGCCAAGCCGCTGGCCCGCGGGATCAACCGCGTCTACCTCGACGGCAAGATGACCGCGTACCTCAACTGGGACCTGATCGCCGCCGTCACGCCGAACATCCCCTGGCCGACCGTGGGGCTGATCCTGGCCAACCAGCCGTGGTCCGGCTACTACTCGGTCGGCAAGGACTCGTGGGCGCTGGCGCACACCACGCAGTTCACCGCGCCCGGCTGGAAGTACCTCGACTCGTCCAGCGGCTACCTGGGCGGCAACCGCAACAACGGCAGCTACGTCTCGCTGAAGTCGCCGAACAACACCGACTACAGCACGATCATCGAGACGATGGACGCCACCTCGGCCCAGACGCTGAACCTGAACGTAACCGGCGGGCTGTCGGGCGGCCAGGTGCACGTGTGGTCGACCAACCTCAACTCGAACAACGGGGCCGACCACTTCGTCCACAGCACCGACATCACGCCGTCCGGCGGCGCCTACTCGCTGACCGTCCAGCCCGGCTACCTCTACACGATCACGACCACCACCGGGCAGGGCAAGGGCAGCGCGACCAGCCCGCCGCAGGGTTCGCTGAACCTGCCCTACAGCGACGACTTCGAGGCGTACGCCAAGGGCAAGGAAGCCAAGTACCTGATGGACATGGAGGGTGCGTTCGAGACCGCCGCCTGCGGCGCCGGCCGCGCGGGCACCTGCGTGCGCCAGGCCGCGACGCAGAAGACGATCCCCTGGAAGAAGTTCGTCGACCCCTACGCGCTGCTGGGCAACATCGCCTGGAGCAACTACACGCTCAGCACGGACGTGCTGCTCGAGAAGTCCGGGTACGTCGAACTCCTCGGCCGGGCGGGCTCGCAGGACACCGGCAACCAGGGCGCGCTGAACGCGTACTACTTCCGGGTGAGCGACACCGGCGCGTGGTCGATCCGGCGCAACAACACCAGCCAGCAGAACACCACGCTGCGCACCGGCACCACGACCGCGCTCGGCACCGGCAGCTGGCACAAGCTGTCACTGGGCTTCTCCGGCAGCACCATCACCGCGTCCGTGGACGGCACCGTGATCGGCACGGTCACCGACAGCACCTTCCCGGCCGGCCAGGTCGGCATCGGCACGGCCGTCGGGGAGACGGCGCAGTTCGACAACCTCGAGGTCGCCGGCTCCGGCGGCGGCACGACGTCCGTCCTGCGCAACACCGGCGCCGGCCGCTGCCTGGACGTCCCGAACGTGTCCCAGACGAACGGCACCCAGGTGACGCTGTGGGACTGCAACGGCGGGACCAACCAGCAGTGGACCCTCACCTCCGGCAAGCAGCTGCAGGTGTACGGCAGCAAGTGCCTCGACGCCGAGGGGGCCGGGACGACCGCCGGCACCCGGGTGATCATCTGGGACTGCTCGGGCGGCACCAACCAGCAGTGGAACGCCGGCACCGACGGGACGATCACCGGTGTCCAATCAGGACTGTGCCTCGCTCCGACCGGCGGCGGCACCGGCAACAGCACGCCGGTCACCCTGCAGGCCTGCACCGGCGGCGGCACCCAGAAGTGGACGCGGGGGTAGCCGCGTCCCGAGCGGACGAAGGAGTTCGCGATGAAGGCACGTTTGAGCAGACTGTGGCCGGCCGTGGTGATCGCCGCGGGCGCGGTGGCCGGCACGGCGACGCCGTCGCAGGCCGCCACCCAGGGGCCGTGTGACATCTACGCGGCCGGGGGAACGCCCTGTGTGGCCGCGCATTCGACCACCCGGGCGTTGTACGGCGCCTACAGCGGCTCGCTGTACCAGGTGCGGCGCGCTTCGGACAACACGACCCGGGACATCGGCGTCCTGAGCGCCGGTGGGGTGGCCGACGCGGCCGCGCAGGACGCGTTCTGCGCGGGAACGACCTGCCTCATCACCGTGATCTACGACCAGTCCGGCCGGAACAACCGGCTCACCCAGGCCCCGCCGGGCGGCTTCCAGGGCCCGGCACCGGGCGGGTACGACAACCTCGCCAACGCGGCGGCCGCTCCGACCACGGTCGGCGGCCAGAAGGCGTACGGCGTGTTCGTGGCGCCGGGCACGGGGTACCGCAACAACAACGCCACCGGCACCGCGACCGGGGACCAGCCGGAGGGCATGTACGCGATCTTCGACGGTACCCACTACAACGGCGGCTGCTGCTTCGACTACGGCAACGCCGAGCGCAACAGCCGCGACAACGGCAACGGCACGATGGAAGCCATCTACTTCGGCAACATCAAGGTCTGGGGCTACGGCGCCGGCAACGGGCCGTGGATCATGGCCGATCTCGAGAACGGCCTGTTCTCCGGCGTGAACCAGCGCTACAACGCCAACGACCCGAGCATCAGCCACCGGTACCTGACCGCGATCATCAAGGGCGGGCCGAACCGGTGGGCGATCCGCGGCGGCAACGCCCAGTCCGGCGGGGTGTCCACCTTCTACGACGGCGTGCGGCCCAATGTCTCGGGCTACAACCCGATGCGCAAGGAAGGCGCGATCATCCTCGGCACCGGCGGCGACAACAGCATCGGGTCGGCCGGCACGTTCTACGAAGGCGTGATGACGTCCGGCTACCCGTCGGACGCCACCGAGAACGCCGTGCAGGCCAACATCGTCGCGGCGGGGTACGGCACCGGTGGCAGCAACACCGGCACCGGGCCGGTGCACGCGGTCGGCGCGGGCAAGTGCCTGGCCGGGGGTGCCCAGAACACGCAGCTGCAGATCGCCGGCTGCAGCGGCCAGCCGAACCAGGCCTGGACGCGCACCTCGGACGGCAGGCTGACCGCCACCATCGGCGGGGCGACGCTGTGCCTGGACGCGTCCGGCCAGGGCACCAGCGCGGGCACGAAGGTGGTGACCTGGCCGTGCAACGGACAGGGCAACCAGCAGTGGACCGTCAACTCCAACGGCACGGTCACCGGTGTCCAATCCGGACTGTGCCTGGACGTCACCGGCGCTTCGACGGCCGACGGCGCGCCGGTCGAGCTGTGGACCTGCAACGGCGGCAGCAACCAGCAGTGGACGTTCAGCTGACGCCGTCCCGGACCGAATCGAGGGCTTTCGATGATCACCGGTGCACCCCCACGGCGGCCGCTCCGGACCGCCACCACCCTCCTCGCGGCAGCCGGCCTGACGGCGACCGCGTTGGTGCTCTCGCCCGGCGTCGCCGGCGCGGCGAGCACGCTCGGCGCCGCGGCCGCGCAGACCGGCCGGTACTACGGCGCCGCCATCTCGACGAGTCACCTGGGCGAGGCGGCGTACGTCAACACGTGGACCGCGGAGTTCAACGGCGTCACGCCGGAGAACGAGATGAAGTGGGACACGGTCGAGCCCAACCGCAACCAGTTCAACTTCGCGCCCGCGGACCGGATCGTGAGCCAGGCGAAGAGCCAGGGCATGAAGATCCGCGGGCACACGCTGGTGTGGTACCAGCAGCTGGCCCCCTGGGTCGGCGGGCTGGACGCGAACAACCTGCGCTCGGCGATGCTGAACCACATCAGCCAGGTGGCCGGGCACTGGAAGGGCCAGGTGATCGCCTGGGACGTGGTCAACGAGGCGTTCGAGGAGAACGGCACCCGCCGGCAGGCGACCTTCCAGCAGAAGCTCGGCGACGGCTACATCGAGGACGCCTTCCGCGCGGCCCGCACGGCCGATCCGGGCGCGAAGCTCTGCTACAACGACTACAACACCGACGGCATCAACGCGAAGAGCACCGGGATCTACAACATGGTCCGGGACTTCAAGAGCCGCGGCGTGCCCATCGACTGCGTCGGCTTCCAGAGCCACCTCTCCGCGAACTCGAACCTGAGCAGCTACCAGGCCAACCTCCAGCGCTTCGCGGACCTCGGGGTGGATGTCCAGATCACCGAGCTGGACGTCGGCGGCTCCGGGACCGGCCAAGCGAACGTGTTCCGGCAGGTGACCCAGGCGTGCCGGGCGGTGACCCGGTGCACGGGTATCACGGTCTGGGGCGTCACGGACAAGTACTCGTGGCGCTCCGGCGACACCCCGCTGCTGTTCGACGGCAACTACGGCAAGAAGCAGGCCTACACCGCCGTCCTCGACGCGCTCGGTGGCGACGACCCGGATCCCGGCGGGGGCACCGGCCCGGTGCGGGCCGTGGCGGCGAACCGCTGCCTGGACGTGCCCGCCTCGTCGACCACCGCGGGTACCCAGGTCGCCATCTGGGACTGCCACAGCGGGGCGAACCAGCAGTGGACCCGCGGCAGCGCGGGCGAGCTGAGCGTCTACTCCGGCGGGACGAAACGCTGCCTGGACACCGCGGGCGGCGGGACCGGCGCCGCGGCGGTCATCGCGAACTGCAGCGGCGGGGACAGCCAGAAGTGGACCTTCACCGGGAGCGGGACGGTCACGAACGGCCAGTCCGGGCTGTGCCTGGACGTGAGCGGCGCGGCGACGGCCAACGGCACCAAGGTGATCATCTGGACCTGCAACGGCGGATCCAACCAACGGTGGGCGGTGAGCTGACCGCGGTCCGGCGGGCGCGGCCGTAGGCTGGCCGGGTGGACGAGCTGCCGGTGGTGACCGAACGCCTGACCGTGCGCCGGTTCGAGGCCGCGGACGTGCCGGCGTTCGCCGCCTACCGCTCGGATCCGGCCGTGGCGCGCTACCAGTCGTGGGACGCGCCGGTGCCGGACGCCGAGGCGAGGAGCCTGGTGGCCGAGTTCGCGGCCGCCGAGGAGGGGGCGCCCGGCTGGTTCCAGTACGCCGTGGAGCTCCGCGGCGGCGGCGGGCTGATCGGCGACGTCGGCGTGTGCGTGGACCCGAACCGGATGCAGGCCGAGCTCGGGTTCACCATCGCCCCGGCGCACCAGCGGCGGGGATACGCGACCGAGGCCGCGCGGTGCGTGCTGGACCGGCTGTTCCGGGCGTTCGCAATCCGCCGGGTGTCGGCGGAGTGCGACGCCCGCAACACCGCGTCCGCTCGGCTGCTGGACCGGCTCGGGTTCCGCCCGGAGGGCCATCGCCGCCGGCACACCTGGCTCAAGGGGGAGTGGACCGACGACCTGCTCTTCGGCTTGCTGGCCGAGGACCGCGGCCGGGCCGCCGAGGTGGACCTCTTCGCCTGCCGGCCCAACCTGCTGGTGCGCGACCTGGCCGCGAGCGTCGCCTTCTACGCGGACGTGCTGGGGTTCCGGGTGGGCTGGCGCTGGTCCGACCGGCAGGCCCGGTTCCTCACCGAGGCGGAGCCGACGGAGCCGGGCACCGCGCTCGTCGGCCGCGATCAGGTACAGCTCATGTTCACCCAGCTCGACGGCACGCACACCACCCGGCTGCACCTGGACGTCCCGGCCGCGGCCCAGGTCGACCGGCTGTTCGCCGAGTGGAGCGGGCGCGGTGCCGCCATCGCCGAGCCGCCGTTCGTGCGTCCGTGGGGGAGGTACGAGATGCGCCTGCACGACCCGGACGGCAACGTGCTCCGGGTGAGCTCCCCGCCGTCACACTAGGCCGGTTCAGGCAGTGCCACCGCTGTTCCAGGAGCGGAGCGGGCGTGAGGCACCGGTTGCTGAGCCTTGGTGAGCCACAGTTTCGGGCGTCTTCGGATGGCGGCCTGGCCGGTGACGTTCTCCGGCTGAGCTCGCCACCGGCCCCGCGGGCTACCCGGTGGAGCCTTTCGAGCGCCGCGGCTGGCGCTCAGCTCCGCTGCGGGAGTGCACAGGACGTTATCGCTGCCGCAGCAACACGCCACATTCCGGCACGACCGGCGCGGGAAGTGCCGTTCACCGGCCGCGGGCTTCGTCCAGCCGGCGGGCTTGTGCGGCCTGCTCGAACGGCGTGTCGCCCGCCGGGTGGCGGTCGCCCAGCTCGGCGAACAAGGCCGCCACCTTGGCCGAGTCGTGGTGGTCGGCGAGGTCCGCCAGCGCCGGGTCCGTTTCCGCCAGTACCTGGCGGAAACGGAACTCCGCGAGCGGGCCGAGCCGGTCGTAGATCTGCAGGAACACCTTCTGGGCCTGGTCGCGGGCCCAGCCGGCGGGCAGCAGTTCCGCCGGCAGGTCCGGGTCGGTCTCCGGGAACCGGCGCCAGTCCACGCGCAGCTCGGTGCGGGTGCGCAACGCCTGCGCGGGGCTGATCAGGCCCGCGTCCAGGCCCGTCAGCACCTCTTCGTAGCGCTCGGCGAACTGCTCGTACTCCCGGGCCAGCGGTTCGAGGTCGAAGGCGGTGGCCGCCGCGGCCGGGCCGGGGACCTCGGTGGCGCGGAACACCGTCGCGCTGCGCAGGTCCAGCTCGTGCAGCGCGGCCAGCGCCGGTTCGGCGAGGTCGTGCGGGCTGATCCAGACCCCGTCGTACAGCGCCGCGAACCGCAGGACCCGCAGCCGCGACCGCAACGCCGTGCGCAGCCCGCGGTCCTGCTCCGGCACCGAAAACGTGACCACCGTCCACTGCCCGTCCCAGTCGGGTGCGGTGGTGCCGAAGGTCAGCATCCGGTGCGTGCGCTCGATGATTACCTCCGACGTCCGCGCCGGGATGCCGTACGCGGTCGTCCGGCCGCTGCGCGACACCGTCAGGAGGCCGCGGGCGGCGAGCCGGCGGATCGCCGCGCGGGCGCTCGCCGGGCTGATGTCGAACTCGCCGAGCAGCTGCACCAGCGCGGCCGACGGGATGTGCTCGTCGCGCCAGTACCAGAAGTCGCCGAGCAGCGAGGTGAGCAGGAGCTGCGGCTCGGCTCCCTGTTGTGCGCGGGGCAGCGGCCCCGAGGGCGGCACTGTCATCGCGCTCCTGCCTCTCCGGGCGGCCGGTCCGCCGCGGGCGTCCATGGTGGCAGCTGCGGCCTGGCCGAGGAACCGAGGGGTTGAATCACGCGACACATCATGCGACGATCGGCGCCCAGATAGCAACCAATCGTTCTCCCAGGTTTCCGCGCCGCCCCTCCCGGGCGGCCTCCCGCAGGAAGAAAACGACATGGGTTCCTCACTTCGTCAATGGCGTCGAAGCGCGCTCGCGGTGGCCGCCGCGGGGTTCGCGGTGACCGGGTGCACGGTCGACGACGGGGCGGCCGCCGCCCCCTCGGCCGCGGCCCTCACCGCCGTCCCGGCGCTGCACGACCAGCTGCCGCAAGCGGTCAAGGACGCCGGCGTCCTCCGGTTCGCCGGGGATTCGCACCCGCCGTACCGCACCGTCGGCCCGGACGGGAAGACGGTCACCGGCATCGACCACGACTTCCAGCAGGCGCTCGGCCAGCTCCTCGGCGTGCGCACCGAAACCACCATCGTCAGCGGGCTCCCGGCCGCGTTGCAGGGCATGCTCAGCGGCCGGTACGACGCCTTCAACGGGCCGGTGAAGGCCACCGCCGAACGCGAAAAGCAGTTCGACACCGTCACCTGGATGACCACCCGTACCTCGTACGTGACCCCCACCGGCTCCGCCGCGGGCATCAAGCAGGCCGCCGACCTGTGCGGCAAGCGTGTCGCGGTGGTCACCGCCAGCGTCGTCGAGGACCAGCTCGGCAAGCTGTCCGCGTTCTGTGAGCGCTCACAGAAGCCGGCCGTGCAGGTGGTCGGGCTCGACGACACGAACGCCACCCTGCTGGCCGCGAAGTCCGGCCGCGCCGAGGCGGCCGGGATGACCCAGGCCGCCGCGATCGACGTGACCACCCAGCAGAAGGGGCAGTACGAATACGTGACGCAGACCGAGGAGCAGGGCGCCACGAAGGACAACCTGGCGCTCTACACGCCGAAGTCCGCGAAGCTCGGCCCGGTGCTGCAGAAGGCGTTCGAGGAGCTGTTCCGCAACGGCACCTACACCCGGATCATGAAGCAGTGGGGCCTGACCGACGTGACCATCCCGCAGCCGCTGTTCGACGTGGCCACCGCGAAATGACCGCCGTGTCCACAGTGGAGGAGACGACGCCGTCCCGCGACGACGTCGCCGGGGCACGCGGCCGGTTCCGCCCGCTACGCTGGCTGTTCGTGCTCGCGCTGGCGGTGCTGGCCGCGCAGCTGGCCGTCTTCTTGGCCGGCAACGACCGCTTCCAATGGGACGTCGTCGCGAAGTACCTCTTCGAGAAGAGCGTCATGGCGGGCCTCGGCACCACGGTGTTGCTGGCCGTCGCGGCGATGGTGCTCGGGTCGCTGGCCGGTGGCGTGGTCGCGGCGATGCAGCTGAGCGGGTTCGCCCCCGCCCGGTGGGTGGCGACGCTGTGGGTCGGGCTGTTCCGCGGCATCCCGCCGCTGGTCCAGCTGATCTTCTGGTTCAACCTCGCCTACCTGCTCCCGAAGCTGTCGCTCGGCATCCCGTTCGGCCCGGTGTTCGGCACCTGGGACGCCAACACCGTCATCACGCCGCTGACCGCCGCGGTGATCGGCCTGTCGCTGGTCGAATCGGCGTACCTGGCGGAGATCTTCCGCGCCGGGGTGTCGTCGGTCGATCCCGGCCAGCGCGACGCGGCCCGCGCGATGGGCTACCCGCCGGGCCAGACCCTGCTGCGGATCGTGCTGCCGCAAGCGATGCGGGTGATCATCCCGCCGGCCGGCAGCCAGTTCATCAACGTGCTCAAGGGCACCGCACTCGTTTCGGTCATCGCGATGTCGGACTTGCTGCACTCGGTCCAGGTGATCTACAACCGCACCTACGAGATCGTGCCGATGCTGCTGGTCGCCTGCTTCTGGTACCTCGTGGTGGTCACCGCGCTGACGGCCGGGCAGCGCCGGCTGGAGCGCCGGTTCTCCCGCGGCCACCGGAGTGCCCGGTGAGCGCGCCGGTGCTGCGGATCAGCGACGTCCGCAAGGAGTTCGGCGCGGTGACGGCGCTGGCCGGGGTCAGCCTCGACGTCCGCGAAGGGGAGACGGTCGTGGTGATCGGGCCGTCCGGGTCCGGCAAGTCGACCCTCGTCCGCTGCGCCCACCAGCTGGAGCCGATCGACGGCGGCGCGCTGTACCTCGACGGCGAGCTGCTGGGCCACCGGCGCACGCCGGGCGGGCTGCGGGCGCTCACCGAGCGGCGGATCGCCGCCCAGCGGCGGCGGATGAGCATGGTGTTCCAGCAGTTCAACCTGTTCCCGCAGTTCACCGTGCTGCGCAATGTGACCGATGCGGCCATCCGGGTGCACGGCCGCGACCGGTCCACTGTGGAGCGGGAAGCGCGGGAGCTGCTGGCGCGCATCGGCCTGGCCGGGCGCGAGGACCACTACCCGCGGCAGCTGTCGGGCGGCCAGCAGCAGCGCGTCGCCATCGCCCGGGCCGTGCTGGTCCGGCCGCGGATCATGCTGTTCGACGAGCCCACCAGCGCGCTCGACCCGGAGCTGGTCGACGAGGTGCTGGCCGTGCTGCGCGACCTCGCCGCGGCCGGGACGACGATGGTCGTCGTCACCCACGAGATGGCCTTCGCGCGCGAGGCCGCGGACCGGTGCGTGTTCATGGAAGCGGGCCGGATCGTCGAAGAGGGCCCGCCGGACGAGCTGTTCACGCGGCCCCGGACCGACCGGTTGCGCGCCTTCCTGTCCCGCCATCTGTCCGAAACGGAGGGTGCATCGTGATCACCGTCGGCGCGGTCGGCGACCTCATCCTGGACGAGCCGGAACCCGAGTTCTTCCTCGCCCCGGCCGCGCCGGTGCTGCGGGGCATGGACCTCGCGATCGGGCACGTCGAGGTGCCGCACTCGACCACGGCCGTCCAGCAGAGCACCGACGTCCCGGCGCCGCCCGCGGATCCCGAGGCGTTGAAAGCGGTGGCCGGGGCCGGGTTCGAGGTGGTCACCCTGGCGGGCAACCACGTCCTCGACGCCGGTGCCGGCGGGCTGGCCGACACGATCGCCCACGCCCGCGCCGCGGGCATGGTGCCGGCGGGTGCCGGGGCGAACCTCGCCGAAGCCCGGCGCCCGGCGCTCGTCGAACGCGGTGGCCTGCGGATCGGGGTGCTGTCCTACAACTGCGTCGGCCCGCGCGAGTCCTGGGCCGGTTCCCGCAAGCCCGGCTGCGCGTACGTCCACGTCCTCACCCACTACGAGCTGGACCACGCCAGCCCGGGCGGCCCGCCGAAGATCTACACCTTCGCCGACCCGGACAGCCTGGACGCGATGGCCGGCGACGTGCGCCGCCTGCGGGCCGAGGCCGACGTCGTGCTCGTGGCGCTGCACAAGGGCGTCGGCCACACTCCGGTCGAGGTGGCGATGTACGAGCGCCCGGTCGCCCGCGCGGCGGTCGACGCCGGTGCCGACGCGGTGTTCTCCCACCACCCGCACATCATGCGGGGCATCGAAGTCCACCGAGGACGACCCATCTTCCACGGCCTCGGCAACTTCGCCACCGTCACCCACGCCCTGACCCCGGGCGCGGGCGTCGGCGCGGACGAGCTGCGCGCGTGGGCCGAGCGGCGGACGAAGCTCTACGGCTTCGCGCCGGACCCGGACATGCCGTTCTTCCCGTTCCACCCCGAAAGCCGCAACACCGTCATCGCCTTCTGCCGCTTCGACGGGACCGGCCTGCGCGAAGCCGGGTTCATCCCGTGCCGGATCGACGACCGGGGCCGCCCGGTGCCGGTCGGTGGCACTCCGGAAGGCGAAGCCGTCACCCAGTACGTCGAGGACATCACCCGCGGAGCCCGGCTGGGCGGCCGGTTCACCACCCGCGGCGCCGAAGTGCTCGTCGATCTCACCGAGGGGGTTCCCACATGACCGACCAGCCACTGGCCGGCCGCACCGTCGTCGACCTGACCACCGCGCTCGCCGGGCCGTACGCGACGCTCCTGCTCGCCGGGCTCGGCGCGACCGTGATCAAGGTCGAAAACCCCGCCACCGGCGGGGACTCGTCTCGCAACAACGCGCCCTACGTCGGCCGCGACGGGCTCAACCTCGCCCGGCGCCACGACGACGACCTCTCGGTGTCGATGCTGCTGCGCGGCCGCAACAAGCTGAGTGTCACGCTCGACCTGAAGAACCCGCGCTCGCACGCGGTGTTCACCGACCTCGTCCGCGACGCCGACGTGCTGGTGGAGAACTACAGCCCGGGCGTCACCGACCGGCTCGGCATCTCCTACGACCACGTCCGGGAAATCAACCCGCGGCTCGTCTACACCTCGATCAGCGGCTTCGGCGCCCAGGGCGGCCCGGGCTCGGGCAAGGCGATGGACTCGATCATCCAGGCGCTCAGCGGCGTGATGATGACCGCCGGCGAGCCCGACGAGGGCCCGGTCCGGTTCGGGCTGCCGATCGGCGACCTCCTCGCGCCGCTGTTCGCGGTGGTCGGCACGGTGTCCGCGCTGCTGCAGGCCGAGCACACCGGCGAGGGCCAGCACGTGGACGTCTCGATGCTCGGCGCGCTGACCTCGCTGGTCGCCTGCGAGCCGTTCGACGCCTTCGACGCGGTCGGCCTGCCGCAGCGCACCGGGTCGATGGTGCCGCGGCTGGCTCCGTTCGGGATCCTCCCGGCCCTTGACGGCTACGTGGCACTGTGCGCCCCGACCGACGCCTTCGCCCACGGCGTGCTGCGTGCGATCGGCCGCCCGGAGCTGGCCGAGGACGACTGCTACCGGACCCGCGACCAGCGCGTCCGCGCGGCCGGCGAGCTGCACGGGCTCATCCGGGAATGGTGCCGGGTGCGGCCACTGGAAGACATCCTCGCCGCGTTCACCGCCGAAGGCGTCCCCGCGGCGGAGGTGCGCGAACCGCGCGAGGCGGTGCGGGATCCGCTGGTCCTGGCGCGCGAGGAGGTCGTGCCGCTGCGGCACCCGCGCCACGGCGACGTCGCCGACCTGGCCGGCACCGGGGTGCCGATCCGGTTCTCCGCCGCCCGTGTGGCGCTGGACCGGCCGGCGCCGGGGCTGGGGGAGCACAACGAGCACGTCTACCGCGAACTGCTCGGCTACACCGAACAGCAGCTGGCGGACCTGGTCGCGGAGGCGGTCATTTGAGCACCGTGGGGTACGTCGGCGCCGACGTCCCGGTCGAGCTGATCACCGCGGCGGGCCTGCGGCCGCTGCGGCTGACCGGGAAGCCGGGCGAGGACAGCGCGCTCGGCGACCGCTACCTCGGCCGCGGCGTGGACCCGGTCGCCCGGTCGATCCTGACGCGCATCCTCACCGGGGACTACGGCCCGCTCGAAGCCATCGTCGTCTCCCGCGACTGCGAAGCGTCCTTGCGCCTGTTCTACGCCCTGCGGGAGCTGCACCGGATCGAGCCGGCGCTGGGGCTGCCGCCGCTGCGCCTGGTGGACGTCCTGCACCTGCCGCACCACACGACCACCCGGTACGTCCACGCGAAGATCGCCCAGCTGCGCGAATGGCTGGGCCGCTGGCGCCCGATCGGCGACGACGACCTCGCCGCGGCCATCACCGCGCACGACACCCTCCGGCGGTCACTGGGCAGGCTCGCCGCGCTGCGCCAGGCGAACCGGCTGAGCGGCACGCGGTTCCTCGAAACCGTCGCCGCGACCACCGCGGTGCCGGTCACCGACGCCATCGCGCTGGTCGAGCGGGCGCTGGCCGAGCCGCGCGAGACCGCGGGGGTGCGGCTGTTCCTCACCGGCAGCTCCCACGACCACCCGGCGGTCTACGAGACGTTGGAGCGCACCGGTTTCCTCGTCGTGGGCGAGGACCACGACTGGGGCGAGCTGCTCTTCGCCCGCACCTGCGCGGCGCCGACGGAACTCGCGCTCGCCGAGCGTTACCAGCACAACGGCCCGTCCGCGCCCCGCGCGTCCATCCGCCACCGCGCGGCGCACACCGCCGCGGCCGCCCGCGCCTGCGGTGCGGAGGTCTTGCTCTCCTACGCGCGGGTCCACGACGACGCGCCGCCGTGGGACTTCCCGGAGCAGCGGGCCGCGACCGGGCTTCCCGCGGTGTCGGCGCAGCGGCAGCCGTACGGCGAGCTGACCGAGGACGCGCTCGCCGCGCTGGCCCCGGCGGGAGCCGCGGCATGACCGCCCGGCTGGCCTCGGCGACCACCGCCACCACCTACCAGCGCGAGTGGTTCGCCCGGCTGCGGGAGGAGCCCGGCCCGCTGGCGCTGGTGAACGCGGACGCGCCCCAGGAGATCTTCCGGGCGATGGACATCCCGTACGTGGTCAACCAGTGGTGGGCCTCGATCGTCGCGGCGAAGCGCCAGACCCAGCGCTACCTGGGCCTGCTGCGCGACCGCGGCTACCCGGACTACATCGAGCAGTACAGCGCGACGTCGCTGGCGTCGGCGTTCGAGGACGACCCGGGCCAGGCACCGTGGGGCGGGCTGCCGACGCCGTCGATCGTGCTCGGCGAGACGACCGGCGACGCGTCCCGCAAGATCTTCGACGTCTGGGACGCGCAACCCGGCGTCACCTACTACCCGCTGGAGAGCGCGGCGGAGAACGCGGTGCCGGAGCGGTGGTGGGAGCTGATGCCGCACCGCTGGGAGGAGGCCATCGGCCGCGACCGCCTCGACCTGCTGACCGGCGAGCTGACCGGGCTGATCCGGTTCCTCGAGCAGACCACCGGCCGGGTGTTCTCCGAGACGCGGTTCCGCGAGGTCCTGGACCTGGTCAACGAGCAGCAGGAGTGGAACCGCCGCACCCGCGACCTGATCGCCGCCGCCCGGCCGTGCCCGATCGCCGTCACCGACGGCATCCCGAGTGTCATGGTGCCCCAGTGGCACCGCGGCACCGAATGGGCGCGCGACGCCGCCCGCGCGTTCCACGACGAGGTCCGCGACCGGATCGACGCGGGTGTCGCGGTGTGCCGCCACGAGCGGCTGCGGCTGATGTGGATCGGCCGCGGGCTGTGGTTCGACCTGGACTTCTACCGGCGGTTCCAGGAGTCGCACGGCGCGGTCTTCGTGTGGTCCATGTACCTCGCGATCGCCGCGGACGGCTACCTGCGCTACGGCGAAGACCCGCTGCGCGCGCTGGCCGCCCGCTTCGCCGCCTTCGGCGACCAGCTCTACACGCCGCCGTGGTCGGCGGAGTGGTACGTCAAGGAAGCCCGCCTCCACGGCGTCGACGGGGTGGTGCACCTGGTGTCCGACGACGCCCGCGGCGGCTACTTCACCACCCGGGCCCTGCGGGCGGCGGGCATCCCGGTGCTGGAACTGCGCGCGGACAACGTCGACGCCCGCACCGGCGACGGCTTGACCGCGCGGATGACCGCCTGGCTCGACGAACTTCCGTGACCGTCCGGAAAGGACATTCGATGGGAAACGCCTGGCTCAAGACCGCTCTCGTCGCCGTCGTGGCGGCGCTCGCCGGGGTCACCGCGGCCACCCCCGGGACTTCCGGCGCCGAAGCCGCGACTCCGCCGGCGGCCGAGGTGTTCCACCCGGTCGTCCGCGAAGGCGCGGCGAAAACCGGGGACTACGCGGCCGAGTACACCGTCTACCGGCCCGCCGACCTGGACCGGGTGCGGGGCCGGCTGCCGGTCGTGGTGTTCGGCAACGGGGCCTGCCGGCACACCAGCAACGACGAGCTGCTGACCCTCGAAACCCTGCTCGCCGCGCACGGGTTCGTCGTCGTGGCGGTCGGCGGGTTCGACGAGCCCGCGCTGACCGAGAACGGCTCGCCGGTCCCGGCGGTGATCACCGACGCCATCACCTGGGCCGAGCGGGAGAACGGCCGCCGGGGGAGTGCGCTGCGGGACCGGCTCGACCCGCGGCGGATCGGCGTCGCCGGGCACTCGTGCGGCGGCCTCGAAGCCCTCGTCGCCGGGGCCGATCCGCGGGTGAAGTCGGTGCTGTCGCTGGACAGCGGGTTCTTCGCCGACGGCACCTTCGGCTACGGCCGGGAGCGGCTGCGGAACCTGCACACGCCGGTCCTGTTCGCCGACGGCGGCCCGAGCGACGTCGCCTACGCCAACAGCGGCGAGAACTACGACCTCGTCACCGTGCCCGCGGTCCGGGCGACCAACGCGGCCGCGGGCCACACCGGCTTCGTCTACGGCCAGCGCGACGGCAGTCCCGACCCGAGCGTCCGCGAGGAGGCCGTGCGGGTCCTCGTCGCCTGGTTCGACTTCACCCTCAACGGCAACCGCACCGCGCGCGGTTACCTCGTCGGCGCGGGCTGCGGCCTGTGCGTCACGCCGGGCTGGACCGTCACGGCCAAGAACTTCTGACAGGAGCGAGTCATGAACCGGAGATTCTGGGGCGGCCTCGCCGTGGCCGCCTTGCTGGCGACAGTGCCCGCGACCGCCCACGCGGCCTCGCCGTGCCCGGCGGCCGCGTGCACCGAAGGGCAACTGGCCGACGGGACGCCGTACGCCTTCGCCAAACCGGCCCGGTGGAACGGCGCCGTGCTGGTGGACCTCGACTTCGCCGCGGGCGGCCTGACGAGCCCGCTCACCGCGAGCCTGGTGGACCGCGGCTACGCGGTGGGCGGCACCACGCGCACGATCAGCAGCTGGAACATCGCGCGGGCCATCGACAACCAGGCGGAGGCGCTCGCGGCGTTCGAAGCCGCGTTCGGGCGAGCGCGGTACGCGATCGCCGAAGGCCGCTCGATGGGCGGGATGGTCGCCGCCGGGGTGGCGCAGGTGTACCCAGGCCGGTTCGCCGCGGCGATCCCGATGTGCGGGGGTCTCGGCGGCGCGGTCGGGCAGTGGAACCAGAAGCTCGACACGGTGTTCACGCTGAAGACGCTGCTGTTCCGCGACACGGCGCTGCCGGTGACCGGCATGCCGGCCGACGTCCCGGGCACGCAGCGGCAGTGGCTTTCGGCGGTGACGTCGGCCCAGGACACGGCGGCGGGCCGGGCCCGCATCGCACTCGCGGCGGCGATCGGCCAGCTGCCGGGCTGGGGCGTGGCCCCGGACGGCTCGCCGACGCCGGTGCCGGACGCCCGCGACGCCGACGGCGTCGAGCAGGGCATGTACCTCGCGCTGGCGGGTGGGCCGCTGCCGTACCTCGGCCAGGCCGTCAGCAGCCGCCGGACGATCGAGCAGCTGGCGGGCGGGAACCCGTCCTGGAACACGGGAGTGGACTACGTACGCCAGTTCGCGCAGGCGGCACCGGAGCAGCAGGACGTGGTGCGCCGGCTGTACGCGCGGGCCGGGCTGGACCTGCGCGCCGACTTCGCCCGGCTCGCCGCGGCCCCGCGTGTCCCGGCCGACCCGGCGGCGGTCGCGTACCTGCGGCGGGGCATCGTGTTCACCGGCGAGCTGCGGATCCCGGTGCTGACGGTCAACGGCACCGGCGACCAGATTTCGACGGTCGCGCAGCAGTCGTCGTACGGTTCGCTGGTCCGCCGCGCGGGCAACGAGCCCCTGCTCCGCCAGACGTACGTGCAGACGGCGGGCCACTGCACGTACACGACGGGCGAACAGCAGGCGGCGATCGACCGCACGCTGACCCGCCTGCGCACCGGCCATTGGCCCGACACGGCACCCCGCACGATGAACGCGCTGGCCACCGCCGCGGACGGCGCCCCGGGCCGCTACCTGGCCTATGTCCCGCCCCGCTTCAACCGCCCTTACCCGTGACCCGCAAGGCATCGTCAGCGGGTCTTGCGGTCCCAGATCACCACCGGGGGTGCGTCCGGGTAGTCGGTGTCGTGGGCCCAGACCTTGTCGACCTTCGGGTTGTGGCGGAGGATCGGGAACTCGTCCATGTCGAAGACGTTGTTCGGGCGGCGGGAGGCGAGCTCGTCGCCCTGACCGGGCCAGCCGCTCGATTTGCCCGGGGTGTTCGGCAGGGCGATGTGGACGTCGCCTTCCGCGTTGTGGGCCAGCGCCTTCGAGGCGTCCTTCCAGACCTTCTCGCCGTTCGGGTGGTTGTCGGAGAACTTGGGCATCTCGACGCCGTTGTCCTTCAGCAGCCCTTCGAGGGTGTTGCCGCCGTTCTTCTTGGCCATGTCGATCGCCGGGTCCTCGATCGAGCCGTGGTACTTCGACTCCGTGACGGGCTTGCCGGTCGCGGGGTCGACGACCGAGTCCTTGATGTGCCCGCCGGACCAGAACCAGGACTTGTCCTTGCCCGGCGCCATCATCTCGTCCCACTTCTTCGAGAACTTGGCGTACTGCTCGTCGGTCATGTTGTGCGGGCGGATCTTGCCGTCCGGGTCGCGGAACTCGTCGAGGCCGTCCGGCTTCTTCGACCCCGGCGGGAGCTTCGCCGCGTCGCCGCCGCCCGCCGGGTTGTCCGGGGACTTCGGGCCGCCCGTCTTGCCGCACGGGCTCTGCACCAGGCCGAGCGGGTCGCTCTGCAGGTGGGGCTGCGCCACGTAGGCCACCGGGTCGGGCGCCGCGGCCAGGCCGAGCGGGTCCTGGCTCAGGTACCGCCCGGTCCGGGGGTCGTAGTAGCGGTAGACGTTGTAGTGCAACCCGGTCTCGGCATCGCGGTACTGGCCCGGGAAGGCCAGCGGCATCGGCGCGGTGCCGGACGTCGACGGCAGCAGTTCGCCCCAGAAGCTCGTGCGCGCCTGCCAAGCGACGCCGCCGTCCGGGCCCAGTAGCTCGGTCGGCGTGCCGGCCGGGGACGTCACCACCGGGTGGAACCGCACCTCGGCCCCCCGCTGCTCGACCTGGACCACCGGCCGGCCGTCGTCGGGATGCCGCTCCCAGGTGAGCACGCGCGAGGACCCGTCGTCGGTCAGCTCGATCTCCTCGACGAGCTCCGCGCCACTCCAGACGAACCACGTCTCGGCCGTCTGCCGCGGTGCGCCGCCGTCGCCGAGCACCCAGCGGCGCTTGGCGAACCGGCGGCCGAGCGGGTCGTAGCGGTAGGTCCAGAACGACTCGTCCGGAGCGATCACGGCCACCAGCCGGTCCAGCTCGTCCCAGACGAACCGCCATTCCTCCGGCCCGGCGGGGGTGACGCGCACCCGGCTGGTCACGCGGCCCTGCGGGTCGTGGCCGTACCGCGTCCCCGCGGGCGGGACGAGCCGGCCCGCCGCGTCGTAGGCGAAGCGTTCGACGCCTTCGGGCGCGTGCACCTCCGCGACGCGGCCCGCCGGGTCGAACCCGAACCGGACCGGCCGCGGGTCGTCGATCGCGGCGAGCCGGCCGTCCGGCGTGTAGGTGTAGGCGCGCCGGCCCACGCCGGCGATCGTCTGCTCCGCGAGCCGTTCGGCCGCGTCGAAGACCTGACGCAGCACTTCCGAGCCATCGACCGACCGGCGCACCTCGCGACCGGCTTCGTCGTACTCGAACGCGATTTCGTGCCCCGCGACGCGCAGTGCCACCGGGCGGTCGCCCTCGTACCGCCACTCACTGTCCATTCCGGACACAGTGGTGCGGTGGACACCGGCGGCGTCGTAGGTCCAGCGCACGCCGACGCCGTTCAGGGTCTCTTCGCGCACCCGTCCGCGTTCGTCGCGGACGATCTGCAGGACCGATTCGTTGTTGATCGCGTACTCGAGCTGCCCCAGCGCGTCGTAGGCGTACCCGGTGACACCGGTCGCGGTCCGCCGTTCGACGACGTTGCCGAGCACGTCGTAGGCGTACTCGGTGACTTCGCCGAGGCCGTTGGTCATCCGCCGCAGCTGCCCGGCCTCGTCGTAGGCGTAGCTCAGCCGGCGCCCGTCGAAGTCGGTCTCCTCGACGAGCCGCCCGGCCGGGTCGTAGGTGTAGCGCCAGGTCTGGCCGCGCGGGTTGGTCACGGCGACCAGCCGGAGCTCGGCGTCGTAGCCGTACGCCGTCCGCGCGCCGTCCGCGTCGAACTCCTCGATCGGCAGGCCGAACGGGCCGTACGTGCGCCGGATCGTCCGCCCGGCGGCGTCGCGGTGCTCGACGACCCGGCCTTCGCCGTCGTGGCGCCAGCTCTCCCGCTCCCCGCCGGGGCCGATCCGCCAGGAGCGCTGCCCTTCGGCTGTCCAGCCCAGCCGGGCCGCGCCACCGGAGGCGGTGTGCACCAGCCGCGGCCGGCCGAACGGGTCGCGGTCGCCCGGCCGCGCCGCCGCGGTGATCACCGGTTCCTCGCCGAACGGGTCGGTCGCGCCGTCGACGCGCAGCCGGGTCGAAACACCGGGGAGCGCGGCGTACGGGTCCGACGCCGGGGCCACGGCCCGTGCGTCGCCGGCCCGCAGCTCCACCTCGCCGGTTCCGGTGGGGGTCAGCCGCACCACGGAACCGTCCGGCCGCGTCACCGTCGCCAGCACGCCGTTCTCGTAGCCGTAGAAGGTGATCCGGCCCAGTTCGTCGGCTTGCGACAGCAGGTCGTCGTACCGGGTCCAGGAGTACCGGCGCGTGTGCCCGAGCGGGTCGGTCCGCTCGACGAGCTGGCCGGCCTCGTTCATCCGGTACGTCCAGGTGTGGCCCAGCGCGTCGGTGTGCCGGGTGGTCCGGGTCCCGGTGTCGTAGGTGAACGTGCCGTTGAGGTAGCGCTCGGCGCCGACGCTGCGGACGCAGCGGCCTTCGGCGTCGTAGACGTAGCGGTACCAGGTGCCGGTGCGGTCCTGCCAGCCGACGATCCGGTCTTCGACGTCGTAGTCGAGGTTCACCGGGCGCCCGGTGAAGCCGGCGATCTGGGTCAGCTGGCCGAGCCGGTTGTAGCCGTACCGGACGACCGGCGCGCCGCCGGGCACGCCCAGCGCGGCGATCCGGCCGGTGACGGCTTCGACGCTGATCTCCGTGCCGTCGTTGCGGCGCAGCAGCCGCGGGGCACCGTTCGCGTCGTGCTCGATCGTGGTGCGGGCGCCGCCCTGCTCGATGACGGTCAGCGGCAGCACCTGGCCGGCGGCGTCGGCGAACACCAGATCGCGGACGCCCGTCGAGAGCCGGTAGCCCCCGTCGGTCCGGCGCAGCGGGTGGCGCGGGCCTTCGATCGGCAGCACGGGCCGGTCGCCGTCCGGCCGCGGGTACACGAGGACCATGCCGTCTTCGGCGAAGAACCGCAGGTGCTCCCGGTCGGCCTCCAGCCGCTGGTCCAATGTGGACGCCCAGGACCGGCCGAACCACCGGCCGGCGCGGTAGGCCGACAGGTGCGTGCGCGACAGTTCGAGGTCGCCCGCGTCGCCGGGCAGCGTCAGGTCGACCTGCTTCAGCACGACCTCGCCGGTGGCGACGTCCACCGGGTCGGAGACGCAGACCTTCTTGTCGTCCGGCACCGCGCGATCCCGCGGGCCGTCGCCCTTGGGGTCGCCCTTCGGCTTGCCGCCGCCGTCGGGCCCGCCCTTCGGCGTGCCACCGGGCGGGCCGTCCTTCGGGGGCGGCGGGGTGTCGGCCGGCGGGTCGCTCTTCGGCGGCGGGTCCGTCTTGGGCGGGGGATCGGCCTTGGGTGGCGGGTCGCCCTTCGCACCCGCCGCGCTGGTGCTGTCGTCGCCCTTCGGCGGTGGGTCGCTCTTGGGTGGCGGGTCGGTCTTGGGCGGTGGTCCGTCCGGGCCGCCCTTGCCGTTGGGGCCGCCGATGTCTTTCGGGCCGCTCTTGATGTCCGCGTGCTTCGGCGGCGGCGCGGTCTTACCCGGCTTGATCTTCCGCAACGCCTTCGCCGCATCCGAAAACAGATC